>JAYVZM010000303.1:0-4041 GCA_043783345.1 Verrucomicrobiota bacterium | reverse complement strand
CGTCCGATCATTTGAAACTCAGAAACGCCTTCCCGAAATACGGCACGAGAGCCGCGGGGATTTTCACGCGGCCGTCCGCCTGGAGGTTGTTTTCCAGGAGGGCGGCGAGCACGCGCGGCACCGCGAGGCCGGAGCCGTTGAGCGTGTGCACCAGCTCGGGCTTGCCCGTCGCCTTGGCCCGAAAACGGATCTGCGCCCGGCGGGCCTGGAAGGCCTCGAAATTCGAACAACTCGACACCTCGAGCCAGCGCTTCTGCCCCGCAGCCCAGACCTCGAGGTCGTATTTCTTCGACTGGGAGAAACCGAGGTCGCCGCCGCACATCAGCAGCACGCGATATGGCAGCTCGAGCTTCTGCAGCAGCCGCTCGGCGTCGGCGCGGAGTTTTTCGAGTTCCTCGTAACTCGTCGAGGGATGGACCCACTTGAGCAGCTCGACCTTGTCGAACTGGTGGACGCGGTTGAGCCCGCGCACGTCCTTGCCGTAGCTGCCGGCCTCGCGGCGGAAGCACGGCGTGTAGGCGCAGCGGCAGACCGGCAACAGATCCTCCTCGAGGATTTCGTCGCGGTAGAAATTGGTCAGCGGCACCTCCGCCGTCGGCACGGCGTAGAGTCTGTCGGGCGTCGTCTCATACATCTGCCCTTCCTTGTCGGGCAACTGGCCGGTGGCGGTCGCGCTGGCGGCGTTGACGAAGATCGGCGGACTGACCTCGGTGTAGCCGGCCTTCACGTCCTCGTCCAAAAAAAACTGGAGCAGCGCGCGCGACAGCTTCGCGCCGTCGCCGATCAGGAAGGGGAAACCCGCGCCGGTCACCTTCGCGCCGCGGGCAAAGTCGATCAGGTTGGCGAACCCGGGAATCTCCCAGTGCGGCAGCGCGTGCGCCGAGGCCGAGCCAGGCTCGCCGTTCGTGGCATGCACCTTGTTTTCCTCCGGCGTGCGGCCCTCGGGCACGGTGGCGTGCGGCAGATTGGGCAGCGAGAGCATGGCCCCGTGCCATTTCTCCCCGGCCTGCTTGAGTCCCTCCTCCCGGGCTTTGATTTCCGTCGAGACCGCCTTCATCTCCTGGACCTTCGCGAGGAACTCCGGCGAACCCTTCTTCAGCGCCGCCATCTCGTTGTTGGCCGCCTTCTGCTTGGAGCGCAGTCCCTCCACCTCGGTCAACGCGGCGCGCCACGCCAGGTCGAGCGCGAGCACGGCGTCGAGGTCGACGGTCAGATGCTTCTTGGCGATGGCCGCGCGGACCAGGTCTGGCGATTCACGGAGGAGTTTGGGATCGAGCATGTCGTCCTAGGTTGAAGGGATATCCTCCCGATTGAACAACCATTTTATCCGACCCCGCAACCTGTCTCCGCCGCCCCCCCATCCTCAATGGCTGGCCGTGAGCACCGCGCGCGCCATGGCCCGCTCCTGCGCGGTCTCGATCCGCTTGAAGAGGTAGAAAACCTCCTTGGCCGAGAGCAGCCGCAGATCGCCGACCGGCGCTTGGATCGTGTAATTCTTCGGGCTCTTCAGCGGATACGGCCCGTATTGGCGGGGATCCGTCGGGCCGAACAGCCCGATGGTCTTCAGGCCCATCGCCGCCGAGAGGTGCATCGGCCCGCTGTCGTTCGAGATCACCCAGTCGGCCTTGGCCAGCAGCGCCGGCAGCGAGGTCAGGCTGGTGTTGCCCGTGAGATTGAGGAACGTCCCGTCCGGAAACGACTCCTTGCACGGCAGGTAATTGTTGCCGGCCCACACCACCTTGCGCCCGTCTTCCCGGATGAGCTGCGCCGTCAGCTGCGCAAAGCCGTTCCATTTCTTGTTGCTCTGGCCGCTGTCGGGGAAAATCAGGATCGGCCGCGCGCCCTTGCGCGGCTCCATGAAGCTCAGGTTGAGCCGCTCCAGGTCGCGGAAACGCAGCGGACCGGTGAGCCGCGGCTCGGCGCCGACCAGCGTGCAGAATTGCAGGAGAATCTCAAGGACGTGGCTCTGGCTGCCGCCCGGCGGCAGCGGCGCCGTCTCGTGGTAAAACAGGCCCGCCCCCTCGCGCGCATCGGCGCGGCCGGCTTTGCGCTTCCCATGACTCCACTTCGTCATGAGTCCCGTGCGCAGCAGGCCCTGGAAATCCATCACGAGATCGAAGGTTTTTTCGCGCACCTCGCGCATCAGGCGCAGGAAACCGCGGGCGCCTTCGTCGCGCCGAAACACATAGACCTGGTCCACCGCCCCGCACGACCGCACCAGCGGCGAAAAAATATCGCGCACGATCCACGAGATGCGCCATTCGGGCCGCTGCGCCTTGATGGACGTGGCGACCTGCAGCCCGTGCACGATGTCACGGAGCGCGGAAGGCTTGATGATGAGCATTTCGGGCATGATGGGACGCTGGGACCGCGCGGGCGGCACGGCGTTCCGAACATTGACCGGCGCCCCCGAAACGCAAATGTGAACCACAGCGGCCGGAAGTTTCCCTGGATTTTACGCCGGTTTCGCAGCCCGTCAGAGAACCCGCGCGCGCAGTTCCAAGAGGGCCGCCAGCGCCTCCGTCTCGTTCAGCCGGGCAAGCTGCCCCCCCGGCGCCTCCACGGCCCGGTGCTTCGGCGCGGCCAGCGGATAGGGCCCGAACCGGCGCGGCGAGGTCGGACCGAACAGGGCCAGCACGCGGTTGCCCGACGCGGCGGACAGGTGCATCGGCCCGCTGTCGTTGCCGATGAAAATGGCCGGCTGCCGCACCAGCGAGATCATCTGGTCCATGGGACAACCCGTGAGGTTCAGAAATCTTTCGGCCGGCGCACCCGCCGCGGACCGCGCTGGTTGGCCGGCGCACCAGGCAATCCGGCTGCCCGGGATGGCGCGGAAGATCAGGGCCGTCAGCTCATGGAAGCGCGGCCATTGCTTCTCCGCCCCGCGGCTGTCGGTGAAAATCACGAAATTGTTGCGGGCATCCCCGGCAAAGAAACCCTGCCAGGGAAAGACCGGTCCCGGCTTCAACTGCAGCGGAAGGTCCAGCCGGGGCGCGACCCCGTCGGCCCGCAGGAATTGCTGCAGGATGTCCAGCGCGTGGTGCGGCCCCCTGCCCTCCGGCATTTCGAGCCGGCGATTGTAGAAAAGGCCCGCGCCCTCCCGCGCGTCGCGCCGGCCCCACTTCTGCGGCGCGCGGGCCGCCGCCGTCATGAGCCCCGAACGCAGCAGGCCTTGCATGTCCCAAACGGCGTCAAACCGTCTTTGCCGCAGCTGACGCAGCAGCTGCCCAAAGGCCCGCCAGCCGTCCCGCCGGCGAAAGATGATCGCCTCGTGCACGAACGGCGCCGCCTGCACCAGCCCCGCGAACCGCTCCCGCACCACCCAGCTGATCCGGCAGTCCGGCCGCTCCCGCGCCAAGGTCTGCACCACCTGCAACGCGTGCACAATGTCGCCCAGCGAGGAGGGTTTGATCACGAGGAGGCTTTGCATCAAAGAATGCGCAGGCTTGTGTCCGGCCCGCTTTTCTTCAACTCCATTCCCCTGCCATCCATGAAATTCGACGCCACGGAAATCGCCGCCCGCCAGACCGACCTCACCGCCCGCTGGCACCAGGTCCCGCCCAGCGCCGGCGGCGACGGCTTCATGCGGCTGCTCGAGGAAAATCACCTCCGCAACTTCGCCCTCTGGCACGAGGAGGATGTCGCCCGGCGCGACGACCTCGGCTTCGAGGCCGTCTACCGGGCCAAGCGCAACATCGACCGTTTCAACCAGGAACGGAACAATTTCGCGGAGGAGATGGACCAGGCCGTCGTCGCCGCGCTCCACCCGCCCGAGTCGGGCTGTCCGCGCAATTCGGAGACGCCGGGCATGATGATCGACCGGCTGTCGATTCTCGCGCTCAAGGAATTCCACATGCACGAGGAGACGGTGCGCTCCGAGGCCGCCGCCGCCCATCGCGAAAAGTGCGCGGAGAAACTCGCGCGCATCCGCCGCCAGCGCACCGACCTCACCGGCTGCCTCGCCGACCTGTTCGGCGATGTCGCGGCAAAACGCCGCACGTTCTCCGTCTACTACCAGTTCAAGATGTATAACGATCCGGC
>JAYVZM010000302.1:0-10128 GCA_043783345.1 Verrucomicrobiota bacterium | reverse complement strand
GGCAACTTCGACGAAAGACCGGCGCACCGCGTGCAACTCTCGGCGTATTTCATCGATCTCCACGAGGTCACGGTCGACGAGTTCAATGCCTACGTGCGCGCGCTCGACGGCCGTGATCGCATCGAGGGCCCGTGGTTCCGCGTCTCCACCGCCGCCTGTGTCGATCTCCTCGCCCACTACGAAGATCGCTACCGCGTGGTCTTCGCCGATTTTCACCCGCCCCAGCTCACGGACAAAGCCGCCGCGGAGCGGCTCACGCTCGACGCGCTCCATTGGAAGGCGACCATGGCCGCGCTGCGCGTGCTGCTCGGCAAAGACAAGGCCCTGGCCAATGGCCGCGCCGCCGTCATCGCCGCCGCACCCGCGGTGCAGGCGTTGATCAGAGCGGAGGGACGCCTGCCGGTCACGTTTGTCACCTGGCGCGATGCCGCCGCTTACGCGCGCTGGGCGGGCAAACGCCTTCCCACCGAGGCGGAATGGGAAAAAGCCGCGCGCGGAACCGACGGCCGGATGTATCCGTGGGGCAACGAATGGAACCCGGCCAAATCGCGTGCCGGCCTCGACCCCGAGGCGGGCCCGGCGGTCGTCGGCAGCTTTCCGCAGGGGGCCAGCCCGTATGGCTGCCTCGACATGGCCGGCAACGTCTGGGAGTGGTGCGAGGATTGGTTCGGCGAGTTCTACTATCAGGAGTGTGCCAACGGCGTGGTCGATCCGAAGGGTCCCCCGGGCCTGGCCCATGGCGAGCTGCCGAAACCGGATCCGAACGCCCACTATCTCCAAAATGCCGCGAAGCAGGGTCGTGAAACCGACACGCGCAAGATCGTGCGCGGCGGCTGCTGGGCCGGTGGCATGATCGGCGTCACTGAATTCAACAATCGCGGCGCGCGGCGTCTGTGGTCGAACCCCAACTATTGGTCGCAGGACACCGGGTTCCGCTGCGCGAAGGACGTCCCATGAAGACACCGGCATGGAGCCTCAAGACGATCGGGTTCGCCCTCGGGATCGGTCTCGCACTTTTCGTTGCCGGTTGCGGCAATTCCGTCCAGCAGAAAGCCTATGAACAGGCGGCGAAGGCGGAGCAGCAGCTAACGGCGGAAAACGCCGCGACTGTCGTCGCCGAATACAAGCGGGTGGTCGCGCTGCAGCCCGGCTCCGAGTGGGCCAGGAAAGCCCAGGCGCGCATTGCGGCGGTGGAAGCCCGTGTGAAGGCGGAGGAGCTGCACAAATCCGTCTTTCAGGAACATGGAGTCGACTGAATCCTTTCAATGAAAACAATGCCATCACCCCTCCTCTCCGCGTGCCTGGGCGAAACTCCGGCGTTCGCGGCTGAAGCATCGAAACACAAAACCTCCGCGCCGCGGGGGGGATGTCGCGTGGAATTGCGGGAGTCCGAGCGCGACTCGTTCACGGAATACCACGTGACCGCGACCAGTGACGGCGAGGGCAGCACCCTGGACGAATTGTTCGGCCAGGTCGCTGCCGTGCTGGCGAACCGCAAGATCCAGCCGGTGCAGGAAAAGCTCTACGGTCGGTCGGTCCTGCGCGCCGACGCTTTGCGCCGGCGGGAGTCCGCCTACCGGCGGCACGGACTGGATGCGGGCGTGCCGGTGACCTGGATCGAAGGAATCCCGCTGCACGGCGGCGATTTCGCCGGCGTGCAAATCTGGGGAATCACACCGCGTGAGGGCGAGGCCTGCGTCTGGACCGTGGAGAACCCGGTCACAGGACGCGGGCGGCTCTGGACCGGCCGGGGCTTCAAAATGCTCCATCTTCCGGCCGTGCGCGGCACGCTGCCGGGGGGAGCCCTGGCAGCCGGCGCCCCGGCACAGGCGCAACAGATGTTCACCAAGGTGGGCCTTGGATTGGAGGCCCATGGGATGGCCTACCCGGACGTCGTGCGGACTTGGATCTATGTGTCGCGGCTGCTCGAGTGGTATGGCGAGTTGAACCGGGTGCGGACGGCGCATTACGCCCAGGTTGGACTGGGGGTGAAGGGCGGTCCCGCGTTCCCGGCGAGCACCGGCATCCAAGGCAGAATGGCGGACGAGGAATGCCTGGTGGATGTGCTGGCGCTGCGAAGCGACGGACCCGCGGGTGCGGTGGCCGAGCCGATCCGCTGCAGCCCGCGGCAGGACCAGTCGTTCAATTACGGATCGGCCTTTTCCCGGGGGATGACCTTCAAGATCGAAGGCCGGAAGACGGTGCACATCTCCGGCACGGCCAGCATCAACCCGGCTGGTGCCAGCACGCATATCGGGGACGCCGAATGCCAGAGTTTGGAAACGTTGATGAGCATCGCCGCGATCCTGGAGGCGCAGGGCGGCAGTCTGCACAACATCACTTCGGCGACGCTGTTCTGCAAAGATCAGGCCGCTTGGGAGGCGTGGAATCGGGTGACGCGCCTGCTGCAAGTGCCGGCCTTCCCCAAAGTCTGCATGCTGGCCGACGTCTGCCGGCACGATCTGCTGGTGGAAATGGAATCCGTCGCGGTGATTTGACCAGTCGCCGCCAACCCGCCCGTTCATGCAGCGCACCTCCGATCTCAACGTTCTGGAATGCCGGCCGCTTCCGGCGCCGGCCGAGCTGCTGGCGGCGCTGCCGAAGACCGCGACGCAGGCACGGTTGGTCTGCCGTAGCCGGCAGGTGATCCATGACGTCCTGACCGGTCGCGACCCGCGCCTGCTGGCGGTGGTCGGGCCCTGCTCGATCCATGACGTGGTCGCGGGACGGGAGTATGGCCAGCGGCTGGCGGCCTTGGCGGGCGAACTGGACGACCGCCTCGTGATCGTGATGCGCGCGTATTTTGAAAAACCGCGCACCAGCACGGGCTGGCAGGGGCTGGTCTTCGATCCGCGTTTGGATGGCAGCGGCGACATTGCGCTCGGGCTCCGGTTGGCCCGGCAATTCCTGGGTGAGATGCTCGATCTCGGGCTGCCGACGGCGACGGAGTTTTTGGATCCGATCAGTCCGCAATACATCGCCGATCTGGTTTGCTGGGCGGCCATTGGCGCCCGCAACGCCGAATCGCAGCTGCAACGCCAGCTCGCCTCGGGACTCTCGATGCCGCTGGGTTTCAAGAATGGAACCGAGGGCACGGTGCAAGGCGCGATCAACGCGATCGCGGCGGCCGGCCAGGTCCAGGCTTTCCTCGGGATCAGCGCCGACGGCCGCGCGGCGGCCGTGCGCACTTGCGGAAATCCGGATTGTCACCTCGTGTTGCGCGGCGGCGCCAACGGCCCCAACTACTCCGCGCCCCACCTGGCGGCGGGCGAAGCCCTGCTGGACCAAGCGAGCCTGCCGCGGGCCATCATGGTCGACTGCAATCACGACAACTCGGGTCGCCAGCCCGAGCGCCAGCCGGAAATCCTGGCCGAGGTCGTCGGGCAGATCCTCGCCGGCAACCGCTCGGTCATCGGCGTGATGATCGAAAGCAACCTCGGGGGTGGCCGCCAGCCGCTGGTCCAGCCTCCGGCCAAATTGCGTTATGGGGTGTCCATCACGGACGGATGTCTCGACTGGCCGGCCACCGAACGCTGCCTGCGTGAAACCCACGCGGCCTTGGGGCCGCGCTTCGCCGCGGCCAACGTGCGCGAGTCCGCGGCCCGCCCTCTTTCCGTCGCGGGTGCGGCGGGCGATTTTCCTGGTGAATGACACCGCACGGGTTCGCGCAATGCCTGCGTATCGGGCGCTCGCGCGCTTGACCTTTCAGCGCGACAAACGGCTTAGGGGTTGCGCGAAGCTCCAGCGGCTATCTATACAAGGGAGATGACCTGCCGAAAGTTCATGGCGCTTGCCCTGGTGGTGATGACCACGAGGCAACTCCCGGCGCTCGGGGCCGGGCCCATCAATCTCGATGTGCTCCTGAGCAATTCCCCCTTCAGCGGATCGGCGGCTCCAGCGACGGGTAACACCAAAGCCGACCCGACCCTGGAGTTCCGCGGCATGTTTGTCGATCGGGGGGAGACCTTTTTCAGTCTTTACGATGTGTCCGCCCGTTCCTCGCTTTGGGTTGGCCTGAATGAGCCTGGCAATCCTTTCGTTGTCCAAAGCTATGACAGCGCCAAGGTTCAGGTGACGGTTCAATATCAGGGCAAGACCACGACCCTGCCGCTCAAGCAAGCCAAAGTCACCGCCCTGGCTTCCCCAGCGGCAGCGGGAAATCAGGCTCCGGCTGTTCCTCCTCCCGTCATGGCGGCCGCGCCGATTGAAGAGGCCAGCCGGCTGGCGGCGGTTGCGGAAGAAATCCGCCGCCGCCGCGCTTCGCGTCCGCCGACGGTCCAGCCCGGCCCACCGGCCGCGCCTCCGCACAACTGACTGCACCATGCCGCACCCATATAACCCCGGCATCAACCGGTTGGAAATCAGGGTGGTCCCGGTTACCGGCCGCCTGCTCATGGGCAACGAGTGAACCAGTTTTTTTTCAGACGGAATGCGCTGTCGCCGCACCAGCCGGCTGGTGGGGGTCGCGCCTTTACCTTGATCGAGACGATCCTCGTGCTGGCGGTGATCGCTCTGTTGGGCGCACTTTTGCTGCCCGGGGTGAATTCGATCCTGAAAGCCATCAACCATGAGGAGCCGGACCGGTTGTTTTGGAATGCCCTGACGACGGCGCGCGAACTGGCGCTGATCACGAACCGCACGGTGGCACTCCGCTTTGACGACCGCGAGAAACGGCTGACCTGGGGCGACGGAGCCAGCCGGCGACAGCAGAAACTGCCGGAGGGAGTCAGCATCAAATTTTTGCAGCCCAAGCCCGGCAACGCGGTTTTGCTGGGGGGAGTGCTGCTTGAGACCGATGAAATCCTGGCCGTCCGGATATATCCCGACGGCACCTGCGACCGGTTCCGAGCGCAGATTCTCCAGGGCAACTCGCCGGCACAACTCATCCTGGTGGACCCGTGGACATGCGCCCCGATGTTCGGTCTCCACTAGTTGCCATGCGCTCCGCCCGCCCCCATTTTCCGAGTGGCGCCTTTACTCTGATCGAGGTGTTGGTCAGCCTGGCCATCTTCGCCCTGGCCGCCGTGATGCTGGGCGCCGCCTACGTGAATGTGCTGAATGGTTATGATGCGGTTTCCCGGCGCAATCAGCACGACCAGGACGTGGCGCTGGTCCGGGCGATGTTGCTCGCCGAGCCGGACCGCCGGAAAGTGGAGTCGGGGGGAGACTATCCGCTGCCGGGCAATCGTTCGGCGCATTGGTCGTTGCGGATCGAGGAGACGGGGGTGGCCGACTTGTTCCGGGCCGCCTTTCGCTGTGAAATCCACGACCCGGCCCGGGCGCAACCCTGGGTGGAGGAAGGGAATTTCATGCTGTTGCGACCCACATGGTCTGATCCCGTGGTGCGCGAGAAGCTGCGCCAGCTCTCCCGGGAACGGTCCGAACGAAGGCGGGCCCGATGAGGAACGCGCGACCCATCCGGGGCTTCACCCTGTTGGAGATACTGCTGGCGGTGTCGCTGCTCGCCGCCCTGCTCACCGCCTTGAGTGTCTTCGTTTTTTCCATGGGCGACATCTGGGGCCGGGGCAATGAGCAGCGGCTGTTCAGC
This sequence comes from Verrucomicrobiota bacterium, assembly GCA_043783345.1. Taxonomy (GTDB): domain Bacteria; phylum Verrucomicrobiota; class Verrucomicrobiia; order Opitutales; family Opitutaceae; genus Lacunisphaera. The sequence goes on along the minus strand of JAYVZM010000302.1, from coordinate 4,580 downwards.
CAGCATGTGCGGGCGGTCACCCGGCACGTCGAGAATCTGCTCCGCCACGCCGCGCTGGCGCCCGAAGCCTTGAACCGGCCCGGTCGTCCGCCGGTGGTTCCGCGGGAAACCCGATTGGAGTCCGGCGCCGCTGAACCGCTGCTCACTTTCGATCTGCCCGAGGGCGACCGGATGCTGCCTTGGCCGGGGGAGCCGTTGCCCGAGGTGAGGTGCTCCCTCGCGGTGCAGGAAGGCCAGGGCTTGGTGCTTTGCTGGCATTCGCGCCTGGAGGTCCGGTTCGCGGACGATCCGCCCCGCGTCACCGTGCTCAGCCCCTTTGGGGCGGCGATCACTTACGACTACTACCGGCCGGACTTCAAATCCTGGCAAAGCCACCCCCGGGTGCAACAAGACCAGGCCGGAAAATGGGCGAGGCCGGACCGCATCACCCTGCATTTCACGCATGGCAAGATGACCGCCGAGACCAGCGTCGTGCTGCCCGTCCCCACCGGCGCCTTGCCCGCATTCTGACGATGTTCCCCTCCTCCTTTAACCATCGCCGCGTCAGGGGTTCGGTCATCATCCTGGTGTTGGTGACCATTCTGCTCGTCGCGTTTCTCCTCACCAAATTCGTGCAGCGCGCGGGCACGGAACTTCTGGCCGATGCCCGCGCCGGAGACCAGGCGCGGTTGCGTCAGGAGGCATATTCCGCGCTCGAGGCAACCTTGGCTGTGCTCGCGGATTTCCGGGCCAACGAGCAGGGGCTGCACAGTCCGGCGCAAGGGTGGGACCAACCGCTCGAAGATGCCGGCTACACCCCGCCTCCCGGGCTGACGGTGACGGTCGGACTCGAGGATGAAAGCGGGAAAATTTCCCTCCCGCGGGCGGACGCCGCCACCCTGGAAGTCTTGCTGGAAATCCTCGGGCTCAGCCGGAGCGAGGCGGAGCGGGTTGCCGACGCCTTGCTGGTCTGGACCCGCGCCGAACACGTGGCAAATTCCCCGGAGACCGATGCCGGCAAATATGAGCGGGCCGCCTGGCCCCACCATCCCGCCCGGCGCCCGTTGCGCTCTTTCGCCGAACTGGCGGCCGTCGCCTACGCGCGGGATTTCTTTTTCGACGACAGCGGCCAGCCGACCCCGCTGGCCCGGGAATTCGAGGCCAACGTCTCGCTCTATTCGTTCGACCGGATGAATCTCAACGCCGCGACCCCGGTCGGGCTGGCCGTGGGGGGGCTGGACACCCGCCAGATCGATGCCCTGCAGGGTTACCTGCGCGGATCGGGCGCCGGCGGGCGGCCGAAATATTTTCGCACCGTAGCTGAGGCGGGAGTGGTCTTGGGCCCGGTTTCGCTGCAGGCGTTTGGCGCCGAGACGGCCGCCTTGCGCATCACCGTGACGGTCCGCGGCGGAGCGACGGTCTACCGGCTTGGCGCGGTCGTGGCGCCGTCCGGCGGGGCCACCCTGGCCATGCCGGACGTGACCCAGGAGCAGAACCAGCCGGGTGAAGAAACTTCCGCGCTGGTCATCAAAAAGTTGGACTACCCGTTTAAGGTGCTGGAGATTCGCGAAAATCTGGAATCAACCCCCGCGCCGGCCGTTGAATCCTCCGCCCATGACTGATACCCCCAAGTCACCCCCCGCCGGAATCATCCTGCTGCCCTCGAGCCGGTTTTTCGTGCGGGTTGTGCCGCTGGCCGTCGAGGGCAGTCCGGCCCGCCAGATCGAGCTGGCGTTGGAAAGCCGCGCCTCTTTCCCCGTGGGCCAGCTGTATCATGGCTGGCTGCTGGCGCCCGGACGGGACGCGGCCCTCGTCTTTGCCGCCTACCGGAAACGATTTGGCGCAACGGAAACCGCGGCGTGGAACGACGCCGCCGGAGTGCTGCCGGCCTTCCTTGCCCTGCTCGGCGCGCCGCCGCAGTCACCGACCATCCGGCTGTGGAGCGAGGCGCAGGAAATCACGGCGGTCGCCTGGAACGGAAAGGATCCGCTGCCCGTCGCCGTGATGGCCCGGGAAACAACCGGTCCGGCGGACGCCGGCCAGCGGGCCCGCCTGCTCGCTGAAATCCGCGCCCGGACGGAACTGACCGGGGCCAGCGTGCACGAATATTCGGGCCCGCCCAGCGTCAGCCGCCAAGCGCGCAAGGGGAAAATCGAGTTGAAGATCGAGGGCGGCACGCCCCCGCTGGTCCTGGGCCTGAATCAGGCCGAAGCGGAAGTCGCGGATGTGCGGGACAAGGAATTCCTGACCGGCCAACAGCTCCGGCGCAGGCGCGACGGGATCTTGTGGCGGGGTTTTCAGGCCTGTGCCGCCGGGCTGGCCGTCATGGCGCTGGGCGAGATCGGATTGCTCGCAGGCAACGCCCGGCTGAACGGGGTCAGGGAGCTGGTGCGGCAGCAGGCCCCGGACGTGCAAAAGATCGCGACGGCCCAGGCGCTCAGCCGGCGGATTGAGGAAATGACGCAGCGCCGGCTCCTGCCCTTTGAGATGCTGGCGTTGATCAACTCGGGCCGCCCGGCTTCCGTCCACTTCATCCGTTCCGTGACCAGCGGACTGTATGCCCTGGAAATCGAGGCCCAGACCACCAACGCGGCCGATGTCGGGCAATACGAGGCAGCGCTCCACGCCCTTCCCGAGCTCGCCGCGGTGGAGACCCGGGGACTCGGTTCCCGCGAGGGAATCACCTCCTGTATTTTTTCGATCACCTATAAACCCGAATTGTTGCGGCCGGAGGGCGTGCCATGAGGGAATTCTTCCTGCGCCGGGCCTTGCGCGAAAAAGTGCTGCTGCTGGCCTTTGCCGCGTTCGCCTTGTTCCTCTGGGCCGGACAGGAATTGGGCCGGGGCCGGATCCTGTGGGAAAGCTGGCGCAACACCCGGGCGGAGCTGGCCGCCCAGCAGGCGTGGTTGCAAACGCGGGCGGCCATCGATGCGCGGGCGGTGGCCGCAACCGGGAGGCTGGAGCCGGCCAGGACGCTCAATGCCACGCGGCTCGTGGGTGAGCTCAACGCCCTTGCCAGCCAGGCCGGATTGACCGCCGATATCAGCGCCCAGCGCACCGATCACACGAGCCAATTCGCCTTCCATACGGTGCAGGTCACCTTTCGCCGGGCCGAGCTGCCGGCGTTGTTGAAATTCTACCGGGAATTGTCCAAGCGCTCCCCCTATATCGGCCTGGAACAATTCTCCCTCGGCGCGAACCGGGCGAATGCCGGGCAGCTCAATGCGAGTTTCCGCGTGGGTTCGCCGGAATTGAACCGCTGACTCCGGGTGCCGGCCTTGCGGGGCGGAAATGAATTCCGCCTTCAGAACTTGAAGCTGGCGCTCACCTGAAAGACCGCGGCGATGATGGCGTAGGCGATGAAGGCCACGAAAGTGAACGCAAACAGGAGGACGCCGCTGGCGACGATCGTGGAAAACGCCTGCAGCTGGCTGGACATTTCCTGCCGGTAGGTCCGGGCGATGTCCCGCAGGCAGGGAGCGAGGTTGCCCGTGCTTTCGCCCACGGCGAGACGGTCGAGCACCAGGTCGGGGAAGTAGCCGGTCTGGCCCAGCGAGAGGGAAATTTTCTCGCCTTCGAGCACGCGGTCCGTCGCCTCGCCGAACGCCCGCCGCAGGGTGCGATGGGTGATGGTGCGTTCGGTCATGCGCAGCGCTTCGGCCGTCGTGACGCCGTTCTCGAGGAGCACCGCGAGGGTCTCGCTGAAATTGTGCACGGTCGCGTTGGTCAGATACCTCCCGGCCAGGGGCACGCGCAGCAGCCACGCATCGGTCGCCTGGCGCCCCGCCTCGCTGCGGCGCCATTGCCAGAAGAAACCCGCGCCCACCGCGACCGCGAGCAGCACCAAGACGCCGTAGCCCAGCAGGAATTCCGACAGGCCCACCAGCAGCCGGGTCGCGAGCGGCAGCTGGCCGCCGAGCGAACCCAGCAGGGTCTGCAGACGCGGCATCAGGTAGAACATGAAGAAAAGCACCACGGCGACCGCCAGCAGGCAGATGAACACGGGGTAGGCGAGGGCGGCGGCGAGCTTGCGGCGCAAATCCCTTTGCTCCGTGAAATGCTGGATGAGTCGCGCCAGGACCTCCTTCAGATTGCCGGTGGCTTCCCCGGCCGCGACGAGATTGATGGTTTGGGGATCGAACACCAGGGGATGGGCGGCGAGGGCCTGGGAGAGCGAGAGCCCTTCGCCCAGGCGCTCCCACAACCGGGTGCAGAGCGACTTGAGCGCCGGTGTCTTCAGGCGCTGCGACAGGAGCCGGACCGCCTCGCCCGCGGGCATGCCGCTGGTGGTGAGATCCGCGAGGGCCTGCAGGAAAGGCAGGCGTTCCCGCTGCGAGAATTGGGCGAGGGTGGCAGCCGCCGCCGAAGGCCGGGCGGCGGCCGCACCCGTCTCGTCGAGATCCAGCACCTGCAGGCCGCGGGCGAGCAGCACCCGCATCGCATCCTTGCGGCTTGGCGCTTCCAGGACGGTCCGCACGATCTGCCCCCGGTCGTCGCGGGCGGTGTAGGCAAAGGAGGGCATGCCTTATTTGTCGATGGCCGTGATCACGCGAAGCACCTCTTCCAGGGTGGTCTGGCCGGACTTGACCTTCGCCCAGCCG
>JAYVZM010000301.1:0-4047 GCA_043783345.1 Verrucomicrobiota bacterium | reverse complement strand
CACCTTGCCGGAGGCGATTTTGGGGAAAGGCAGGCCGTCGATGGAAGTGACGGCGGATTTTGGGAGGGAGGAGGCGATGTCGGCAAACTTCATTGGTTTGATAAGTTATGCTGCACCGTCGCGGGTGGCAGCCCGCCCGGGTTGGTCCGGGCCGGTCGCCCGGCCAACGAAGTGCATGTGGTTCCACCCCACACACGCACAAAGAATGCGGGGTAGGCAAGTCTCGGTTGAACCAGACGGCGGGCCTGCAACCGGCACACGTCGATTCGCAAGATATGCGGAGTAGCGGACCTCGATTGCTGGCAACATGGTTGGAGCCCGAAAACCGGGCAGATTCACCCACTTAAGGCTATGTCCAGTTCGCCCACCAAACCCGCCTATACCACCTGTGACGCCAATGAGGCTGTTGCCTCTGTCGCCTACCGGCTCAACGAGCTGATCGCCATCTACCCGATCACGCCTTCCTCGACCATGGCCGAGGTGTGCGATGAATGGGCGGCCGCCGGCAAGCCCAACCTCTGGGGCGAAGTGCCGCGCATCGTCGAGATGCAGTCGGAGGGCGGCGTGGCTGGCGCCGTGCACGGCGGGCTCCTCGGCGGCGCCTTGACGACCACCTTCACTGCCTCGCAGGGGCTGCTGTTGATGATCCCCAACCTCTACAAGATCGCGGGGGAACTGCTGCCGTTCACGATGCACGTGAGCGCCCGGGCGCTCGCGGCGCAGGGGCTGTCCATCTTTGGCGACCACCAGGACGTCATGGCGTGCCGGGCCACCGGTTGCGCGCTGCTCTGCAGCAACTCCGGCCAGGAGGCGCACGACCTGGCCCTCATCGCCCACACGGCCAGCTACCGTTCGCGCGTGCCTTTCATCCATTTCTTCGACGGGTTCCGCACCTCCCACGAGGTGTCCAAGATTGCGATGCTGTCCGACAAGGACATCCGCGCCGTGATCGACGAGAAGGACATCGCCTCGTTCCGCGCGCGCGCCATGACTCCCGACCGGCCGACCCTCCGTGGCACGGCCCAGAACCCCGACGTGTATTTCCAGGGACGCGAGGCCGTGAACCGCTTCTACACCAGCCTGCCCGAGGTCGTGCAGGATGTGATGGACAAGTTCGCCGCCGTCACGGGCCGGAGCTACCATTTGTTCGACTACCACGGGCACCCCGAGGCGGAGCGCGTCGTCGTGGCCATGGGCAGCGGAGTCGAGACGGTCATCGAGACCGTCGACTGGCTGGTCGCGCGCGGTGAAAAGGTCGGCGTGATCGCGGTCCGGCTCTTCCTGCCGTTCCATGTGAAGTCGTTCCTCGCGGCGCTCCCCGCCACGGTGAAGGCCATCGCCGTCCTGGATCGCACCAAGGAGCCCGGGTCGATCGGCGAGCCGCTGTATCTCAATGTCGTCGCGGCCCTGGCGGAGGGGCGCTCCCCCCTCGCCGGTTCGCCGCGGATCATCGGCGGCCGCTATGGACTCGGTTCGAAGGAATTCACCCCCGGCATGGCGCGCGCCGTGTTCGATCACTTCGGCGGCTGGGAGCCGCGCAATCATTTCACCGTCGGCATCCTCGACGATGTCACCGGCACCTCGCTGACCTACGACCACGAGTTCGACCTCGAGGCCGCGGACGTCCGACGCTGCGTCTTCGTCGGCTTGGGAGCAGACGGAACCGTCGGCGCGAACAAGAACTCGATCAAGATCATCGGCGAGCAGACCGACAATTTCGCGCAGGGCTACTTCGTCTACGATTCGAAGAAGTCTGGCTCGATGACGACCTCGCACCTGCGCTTCGGCCCGCGCCCGGTGCGCGCGCCCTACCTGATCCGCCGGGCGGGTTTCGTGGCGTGCAGCCAGTTCAGTTTCATCGGGCGCACCGACGTGCTCGGTTATGCCGCGCCCGGCGCCACCATCCTGCTGAACTCGCCCTACGGCCCGGAGCAAACCTGGAACCAGCTTCCGCTCGAATGGCAGACGACGCTCATCGCCCGGAAACTCCGGCTCTATGTGATCGACGCCACCGCCGTGTCGCAGGCCAGCGGCATGGGCCGCCGGACCAACACCGTGCTGCAGACCTGTTTCTTCGCCCTCTCCGGCGTGCTGCCGAAGGACGAGGCCATCGCCCAGATCAAGAAGGCCATCACCAAGACCTACGGCAAGAAGGGCGAACAGATCGTGAAGATGAATTTCGCCGCCGTGGACGCCGCGCTCGCCGGCCTGCACGAGGTGACGATCCCCGAGAAACCCGCGGCGGAGGCGGTCGCCTCGATTCCGCCGTCGTTCTCGCACGCGCCCGATTTTGTCCAGAAGGTCACCGCGCGGCTCCTCGCCGACCAGGGCGACCTGATGCCGGTCAGCGCCATGCCGCTCGACGGCTGCTGGCCCACCGGCACGGCCCGCTTCGAGAAGCGCAACATCGCGCTTGAGATCCCGCAATGGGATGCCTCGATCTGCATTCAGTGCAACAAGTGCGTCATGGTGTGTCCGCACGCCGCCATCCGCGCCAAGTTCTACGAGCCCGCCGCGCTCGCCGGTTCGCCCGAAAAATTCCAGTCGGTCGCCTTCCGCTCCTCCGAGATCCCCGGCCAGCGCTACACCCTCCAGGTCGCGCCCGAGGATTGCACGGGCTGCTCGCTCTGCGTGCAGGTCTGCCCCGCCAAGGACAAGACCAACCCGAAGCACAAGGCCATCGACATGGTTTCGCAGCCGCCGCTGCTCGTGGCCGAGCGCGCCAATTGGGACTTCTTCCTCAATCTGCCCGATCCGGACCGCGCCAAGCTCGATGTCAGCGGGGTCAAGGGCACGCAGTTCATGGCGCCGCTCTTCGAATTCTCCGGCGCCTGCGCCGGTTGCGGCGAGACGCCCTACCTCAAGCTGCTCACGCAACTCGTCGGCGACCGCCTGCTCGTGGCCAACGCCACCGGCTGTTCCTCCATCTACGGCGGCAACCTGCCGACCACGCCTTACTGCGCCAACCAGGACGGCCGCGGTCCGGCGTGGGCCAACTCGCTCTTCGAGGACAACGCCGAGTTCGGCCTGGGCCTCCACCTCGCGGTCGAGCAGCGTTCGCGCACCGCGAAGGACCTGCTGCAAAAACTCGCCGCCCGCGTCGGTCCCGAGCTGGTGACCGCCATGCTGTCGGCGGACCAGTCGACCGAGGCCGGCATCGCCGCCCAGCGGGCGCGCGTGGTGACCCTGAAGGCGCAGCTCAAGTCGGCCGACGGCGCCGACGCCCAGCGGCTGACCGCCCTGGCCGACGATCTCGTCAAGAAATCCGTGTGGATCATCGGCGGCGATGGCTGGGCCTATGACATCGGCTACGGCGGGCTCGACCATGTGCTCGCCTCCGGCGCCAACGTGAAGGTTCTCGTGCTCGACACCGAGGTCTATTCCAACACCGGGGGGCAGGCTTCGAAGTCCACGCCCATGGGCGCGGTCGCGAAGTTCGCCTCCGGCGGCAAGGGCAGCGCCAAGAAGGATCTCGCGCTCATCGCCATGCAATACGGCCACGTCTACGTCGCCCGCGTCGCCTTCGGCGCCAAGGACAACCAGACGGTCACCGCGTTCCGCGAGGCCGAGTCCTACAACGGCCCGGCGCTCATCCTCGCCTACTCGCATTGCATCGCCCACGGCTTCCCGCTCCATCTCGGATTGGAGCAGCAGAAGCTCGCGGTCGACACCGGCTACTGGCCGCTCTTCCGCTACGATCCGCGGCTGGTCGAGAAGGGCGAGGTCGGCCTGCGCCTCGACTCCGGCGCGCCCAAAACGGAGCTCGCCAAGTTTATGGCGAACGAAACCCGCTTCGGCATCCTGAAGAATGTCGATCCGGCCCGCGCCGAGGAGCTGGGCATCAAGGCCCAGGCCCAGGTCCGCACCCACTACGCCCTCTACCAGCAGCTGGCGGCGCCGAAGCTCCCGGGCAACGGTTCGCCGGCGCAGCCGCCCGTCCCGGTGCCGGGCAATGGTGCCGCCGCCCCGACTCGCGGCGTGACTCCCCCGACCCCTCCGACCAGAAACTAAACCCCACCCGGCCATGAAACTCGCCACGACCTATCT
>JAYVZM010000300.1:0-10151 GCA_043783345.1 Verrucomicrobiota bacterium | reverse complement strand
GTGGTGCTGGCCCTCTACTACAGCAACTGGCTCGGTCAGAAAATCGGCCAGATGGGCCTGCGCGCGATCTCGAAGATCATCGCCATGCTGCTGGCGGCGATCGCCGTGAACATGATCCGGCAGGGCTGGAAAGGATGAGGTTTGGCCCGCGAATGACGCGAATCGACGCGAAACAAGTCTGCCACATCGATGCTGTCATCCTGAGTGCAACGAAGGATCCAGCAGCACATCAGCCGGCGTGAATCGGGCTGGATTCTTCGCTGCGCTCTCAGAATGACAGGCACGGGAAATCTTTTCACCCTTCAAACGTCGTCAGCAGGTCGGCGTAGATCCGGGCCGAGTCCACGAGGTCCTTGACGCGGGCGCGCTCGTCCACGGCATGGTAGTCGCGGCCGCCGGGGCCGTAGCCGAGCGTGGGAAGCTTGAGGACCTGCGCGAAGAAATGCATGTCGTTGAAGCCGGTCGAGACCGTGAACCGCGCCGGCTGCCGGCGGATGCGCGCGACGCTCCGCTTCATCGCGGCGAACAGCGGGTGGGTGGGGGCGTGGTAGCAGGAGAAGTTGTCGGAAATTTTCTCGATGGTGATGCGGCACTGCGGAATGGTTCCGGCCGCCCGTGTGAGCGCGGCCCGGAGTTCGCGCTCCGCCGTGCGGATGTCCTCGAAGGGCAGCACGCGGCGGTCGATGGAAAAGCTGGCGGCGGCCGGGACGGTGTTGACCTTGCCGCCCTCGCCGGCGGCGAAGACCCCGCCGAGATTGAGGGTCGGGCGCAGCAGCCGGCCGTCGGGGGCGCGGAACGTGCGGCGGGCGAGCCCGCGCTTGTAGCCGTCGAGGGCGAGCACGAGCGCGGACATTTTTTCGAGCGCATTGATGCCCCTCCCGGGGGTGGAGCCGTGGGCCGCCCGGCCGTGCACGCGGACGTTGAGCCACACCACGCCGTTGTGGCCGCAGCAGATGGTATTCCCCTCCCCGCCCTCGCCTACCACGGCGTAGTCGGCCCGCAACCGGCCATGGTCCGCCACCCAGCCAGTGCCGAGGAGGCTATCGGTCTCCTCGTCCGCGGTGAAGGAGACCTCGACGTTGAAGTTGGGCCGCACCCCGGTGGCGCGGAGCGCCTTCAGCGCAAACACGAGGCTGGCGATGGCCCCCTTCATGTCCGAGGTGCCCCGGCCATAGATCCAGCCGCGCTCCACGACCGGATTGAAGGCGCTGCCGTGCCGCCATCGCCCCGAGACGGGCACGACATCGTAGTGGGCGTTGAAATGCAGGGTCTTTTCCGCGCCGGCATCCCAGAAGCCGATGACGTTGTAGCGCGGGTGGTCGAGCAGGGCGGGCAGGGTCTTTTTCTGCAGCGCGCGCGGAATCGGGATCCGGCGGACGGTGAGGCCCAGCCCGCGCAAGGTCGTGGCGAGCAAAGCCGTCATCGCGCCATAGTTCTCTCCCGGCGGATTGACCGTGCGCAGCCGGACGAGTTTTTGCAGGAAAGCGAGGAGGCCGGCCTCGTGGCGCTGGAGATAGTGGGCGGGCGTCATGCGCGGTGGTAGTGCTGGTAAAGCAGCTTCAGGACGGTGAGGCCAGCCATCACCAGAAAAATCGGCCGGATGAAACGGGCGCCGCGCGTCATGGCCAGGTGGGCGCCCAGCCGGCCGCCCAGGAGCTGCCCGGCTCCCATCACGAGGCCCGGTGCCAGCAGCACCGAGCCGGCCCACGCAAAGTAGACCAGGGCGGCGGCATTGCTGGTGAAATTCATGACCTTGGTGTGCGCCGCGGCCTGCAGAAAATCGAAGCCGAGCAGCATGATGAAGGCGATGGTCCAGAACGAACCGACCCCGGGACCGAAGAATCCATCGTAGAAGCCCAGCCCGAGGCCGAACAGCAGATAGAACGCCGGCCGCTCCATCCGGTGATGCCGGCTGGTTTCACCGAGGCGCGGCCGGAACACCATGTAGATCACGATGACGGCCAGCAGCCACGGGATGACCTTGGCCAGAAAATCCTGATCGAGCCGGCGCACGGCAAACGCTCCCGCGAACGCCCCCACCGCGGTCAGCAGAATGCCCAGGACACAATCGCGGAGCCGCACCAGACCCCGCTGCCGGAAGCTCCAGGTGGCGGAACCGGAGCCAAAGACCGCGCCCAGCTTGTTGGTGCCGAGCGCCAGTGGCACGGGCAGGCCCACCCCCAGCAGCGCCGGCAGCGTGATCAGCCCGCCGCCGCCGGCGATGGCATCCACGGTGCCGGCCACCAGGCCGGCGGCAAAAAGCAACGGATAGGTCCAGAGGGGGAGATCGACAGTGGGTGGCATGGCTCGGACTCCAGCGTGCAGGGCGCGGTTAATTTTGACAGCGCGGAGTGCAACTCCACGCTGGCGCACATATGGCACCGGCGGACATGCGCAAAGACTATGGACTGGCGGGGTTGTTCGAGAAGGACCTCGCGAAAAATCCGTTCCGGCAGTTCGAAGAATGGTTTCAGCAGGCCGAGGCCGCGCAGATCACCGGGTTTTGGCAGGGTCGCCGCTGCCTGCACGACCGGCGGCGTTATCGCCGCGAAACCGGCGGCGACCGGATGATCGAGCGGCGTGCCCCCTGAATTCCATGTCCCGTCCCAAAAAACAGCCCGCCCACCACCCGTCCCACCTGGCCGTCATCTCGGTCCTGCCGGAACCGGCGCTCATCACGAGCAACCAGTGGGAAAAAGGCGGGACGGAAATTCTCTACGCCAACCCGGCCTTCTGCCGGTTGACCGGCTACGCCGCCAAGGAACTCACCGGCCAGAACACCCGGCTGCTGCACGGACCCAAGACCGACCTCAACCTGCTCCGTCTGGGCCGGCGCGACGGCCGCTCGGCCCAGCAGGGCAGCGGCGAGGGGTGGCTGAGCCGCAAGGACGGCACGCCGTTTTTCGCCCAGTGGAGTTTCGGCCCGATGGCCGGGCCGGGTGCCACGCGACTGGTGGCCATCTACCGTGATGGGACGGAATTCAAGCGCCTGCGCGAGGCGCTCATGCAGTCGCAGAAACTCGACACGGTGGGCCTGCTCGCCGGCGGCGTGGCCCACGATTTCAACAACCTCCTCTCGATCATCAACGGTTACTGCGAGATCATGAGCGCCAAAATCGCGACGGTGCCCGCGGCGCGGAAGGACCTGAACGAAATCCACCGCGCCGGGCTCAAGGCCGCGGCGATCGCGCGGCAGATCCTCGAGTTCAGCCGCCGGCAGGAATCGGAGGTCAAGGTGGTCAATTTCAACACCCTCATCCGCGAGATCGCGGAAATCCTCCGGCGGGTCGCCGGCGAAGCGATCACGCTGGAGCTGCGCCTGGCTTCCGACCTGGGCAACGCCCGCATCGATCCGACGCAGTTCCAGCAGATCCTGCTCAATCTCTGCTTCAACGCGCGGGATGCCATGCCGCAGGGCGGCAAACTCACCATCCGCACCGGCAACCACCAGGTCTCAACCGAGGCCGACCGCCGGACGCCGGAGATGCACAACGGCCTGTATGCCGGCATGAGCGTCACCGACACCGGGCAGGGCATCGATGCCGCGGTGCGCCGCCGCGTTTTCGACCCCTTCTTCACCACCAAGCCGCTGGGCACCGGCCTCGGCCTGTCCACGGTGCTAGGCATCGTCCGGCAAAACGACGGACACATCACCATCCAGAGCACGCCGGGCCAGGGCACGACGTTCGAGGTTTTTGTGCCGGAAACCGCGGAGCCGGAGCAAACCGCCGTCACGCAGCTCGGGGCGCTGCCCGCCGTGCGCGGCACCGAGAATCTGCTCATCGTCGAGCCGGACGAGGTCCTGCGCAAGATGATCGCGGGCATCCTCGCCACCGATGGCTACTCGGTGACGGATGTCGCCACGCCGGAGGAAGCGACGCAGTTGGTCAATGAAGCCAGGTTGCGGCCGCAGCTGGTGCTCATCCAGAGCTGCACCAAGACCGGGGCGGCACTCGTGCGCAAACTCCACGCGGCCGACAACGGACTCCGGCTCATTTGCACCTCAGCGGAGCCGTTGCCGGCCTACCTGGCGGATTTTCCGCGCAAGGCGGCGGTCCATCTCCCGAAGCCCTTTGCCTTGAGCACGCTGTTGCAGAGCGTCCGCACCCTGCTCGACGCCGGGCTCCGCTGAGCGGCCCGGCCGCGCTCAGGCATTGCGCCCGCCCGGCGGAACCCCTAGCACTGGAAGCACCGCTATGGAATCCACCCCGCCCCGCCCGGTTCCCGGCCAACGCTCGCTGGCCGCCATCGTGTTCACCGACGTGGTGAGTTTCAGCGCGCTCATGCAGCACGACGAGGAGCTGACGCTGCGGCGGCTCCAGCGGGATTTCACCGCGATGCGCCGGATTTGCGCCGAGCACCAAGGGTCGGTCCTCAAGACCACCGGGGACGGCCTGCTGCTTTATTTTTCGAGCGCGGTGCAGGCGGTGGCGTGCGCCTTGGCCATGCAGCGGCTTTTTGCCGGACAGGCCAAAACCCAGCCAGCCGCGGAAACCCTCACGCACCGCGTCGGCATCCACCTCGGTGATGTGTTCGTCAACGACCAGGACGTGATGGGCGATGGCGTGAACATCGCGGCGCGGCTGCAGGCCGAGGCGCAACCCGGCGGCATCTGCATTTCCCAGACGGTCTACGACGTGGTGAAAAACAAGCTGGCGCTCCACGTCACCCGACTGAGTCCGCGGGAACTGAAGAACATTTCCCAGGCGGTCCCCATCTACCGGCTGCTGCTCGAGGCCTCCGCCTTGGGGACGGCCGTCGAGGAACCACGGCCCGAGGAAACCGAGCCGGCGGCCCGGGCCCCCGCCAAATCGTTCAGCCGGACGCAGAAGATCGTCGGCACGGCCGGCCTGGCGGTCGTGCTTCTGCTGGTCGCCCTGGTGGTTCGCGCCAATCTCCAGGACAAAAAGGAGGCAAACAAGGCCGAGGCCGTGCAAAAAGCACTAGCCGCCGCGCTGGCGGAGGACGCGCCGGATCCCACCAACCGGGAAAGAATCGCCCGCACCCTGGCCGCTTGGCGCGAGGAACTCCGCGACAAACGCTCGCGGGCGATGGAAGAATACAATTTTGCCGAGCTGGCCCAGTCGGTGCGCGATCCGCGGTCCCCGGTGGCGGGCAAACCCGAGGCCCAGATCCGGATGCAGGTCCTGCTGAGGATGCAGGCGCTCTTCGGCTGGATGGGCGTTACCCTGCAGCGCTACAGCCGGGAAAGCCCCCTGGTGGTGCGCGAGCTGTCGGGCACCGCGCCGAAGGAAATCAGGATCTTTGCCGGCGCCGACCGGCGCCTGTATTACGCGGAGGGCGGCGCCATCCGCCAGCGCAACTGGGCGGAACTCCGGCCACCAGTGATGGCGGCAATCATCGCCGCCGCCATGCACGAGGCGCCCTCCATGCCGCCGCGCGACGTCGTGCTGGGCGCCCAGGCTTTCGCCAATTTCTACGGCCTGCCGGAGTTGATGGAATCCCTGCGCCAAGGCCGGCCGAAGCGGCCGTTCAGATAAGCGCCCGCGGCCCGCCTTGTGATGAAACTGCATTTTCTGCCGATCCGCACCGCGGGAGCCGCCGAGAACATGGCGCTCGATTTCCTCCTGCTCCAGCGTTACCCGGAGACCGCGGCGCCCCGCTTCCGGCACTATGAGTGGCGCGGGCCGGCGTTCACCTTCGGTTACAGCCAGAAAACAGCCTTCGTTCGCGCCAACCTGCCCGCGGGGGAGCGATTCGACCTTTGCCGCCGGCCCACCGGTGGCGGCATCGTCGATCACCGCAACGACTGGACCTATGCCCTCGTGCTGCCGCGCGGTCACCTCCTCTACGACGAACGGGCCGCCCAGTCGTATCGCATCGTGCACGAATGTTTGGCCGCTTCGCTGACCGCCCTCGGCCAGCCGGCGGAATTAAAACGGGCGGGCCAAAGCCTGCGCGGAGAGCAGGCTCCACCCACCGGCGTCTGCTTTCAATGCGCGGAGCTTTACGACGTGGTCAACTCCCGGACCGGCGAGAAAATTGCCGGCGCGGCGCAGAAGCGAAACAAGCATGGCTTGCTCTTCCAGGGTTCGATCGAGAAAAACCGCCTGGCACCCTTGGATTGGGAGGATTTTCAGTCGCGGTTTGCCAACGCACTGGCGCAAGCCGTCGGCGCCGAAATCCAGGAAACACCGTGGCCCGACTTGAACGAGGATGAGGTCGCCGGTTTGATCGAGCAATATTCCTCCCCGGAGTGGATCGAATACCGCTGACGCGCCGCGCTGCGCCTTTGACTCCCGGCTCGTGCGGGCCAAGGGTCTGCGGTCATGAAATCCCCTCGCCTCGCCGCATTCATCCTCATGCTGGCGCTGTCGGTCACGGCATTCGCCGCCGACAAGCGTCCCATCACTCCGCAGGACCTCTGGACCATCAAGCGCCTCGGCAGTCCCGCGCTGTCGCCGGACGGCAAAACCGCCGTGTTCACTGTGCAGGAGTGGTCCGTCGAGAAAAACAAGAGCACGACGAGCCTCTGGCTGGTGGGCGTGGCGGGCGGCATCCCGCGCCGGCTGACCACGGCGCCGGCCGGCGACAGCTCGCCCGCGTGGAGCCCCGACGGCACCCGGCTCGCGTTTGTCTCCAAGCGCGGGGAGGACGAAACGGCGGCACTTTACGTGATGCGCACCGACGGCGGGGAGCCGGAAAAAATCCTCGAGCTGCCCTACTCGGTCTCCAGCCCCCAATGGCTGCCCGACGGCCAGGGCGTGATCGTCGCCACCAGCGTGATTCCCGCGCTGGCCGGCAAGCTGGCCCAGGCCGACCTCGCGGCGATGAAAAAGGAAATCAAGCGCCGCAAGGACTCCAAGATGACGGCCAAGGCCACCGAGGACCGGCAATACCGGTATTTCGACCACTGGCTCACCGACAATCTGGCCAGCCGGCTGGTGCGGGTGAACGTCGCGACGAAGGAGTTCAAGGACCTCACGCCCACGTGGGACCGGTTGTTCCAGAACAGTGGCGACGTGCATTTCGATCTTTCTCCCGACGGCGCGCAGGTGGCTGTGGCGGTCAACACCACGCCGCCGCCCTACAGCGGCTTTCTCAACAATGACATCTACCTGATCCCGACCGACGGCTCGGGGGCGATGAAAAACGTGACCCCGGAAAACAAGGGCGACGACGACAACCCCAAGTTTGCGCCCGACGGCAAGTCGCTGGTCTTTGCCCGGCAGGAATCATCGTATTACAACGGCGAGTTCGCCAAGCTGTGGCGGCACGACCTGGCCACCGGCGCCAATACCCCGCTGACCGATGCGCTCGATTACGCGATCAGCGACGTCGGATTTTCCGCCGATGGGAAAACGCTCTGGACGACCGCCGAGGACAAGGGCGTCGTGCCGGTCTTCAAGCTGAACGCCGACGGCTCCGGGCTGAGCGCGGTTTACCGCGAAGGCACCAGCACCAGCCTCAACGTTCAGGGCGGGAGCATCGTTTTTCTCAACGACACCACCAGCCGGCCGAACGAGCTTTTCGCCCTTGATGCCGCCACCGGCGCGGCGCGGCAGCTCACGCACTTCAATGACGAGTTCATCGTCCAGCTCGATCTCGGCAAGGTGGAGGACTACTGGTTCACCGGCGCGAACCAAGAGCAGATCCACGGCTGGCTCGTGCTGCCCCCCGGCTACGACCCGCAGAAGACCTACCCGCTCGTCCAGCTCATGCACGGCGGGCCGCACACCATGAACCGTGACAGCTGGAGCTACCGCTGGAACACGCACGTGTTCGCCGCCCCCGGCTACATCGTCACCTGGGTCAACCGGCACGGCTCGACCGGCTTCGGCGAGAAATTCTGCCAGAGCATCCTCAACCAATGGGGCGACATGCCGCTGGACGACATTTTGAAGTCCACCGACTACCTGCTGCAGCGCTTCCCCAACATCGACCCGAAACGGCTGGCGGCGGCCGGCGGCAGTTACGGCGGCTACATGGCGGCCTGGGTGGAGGGCCACACGGACCGTTTCGCCTGCCTCATCGATCACGCCGGCGTGAATGACTTCATCACCCAGTATGGCGCCGATGTCACGGCCTATGGTTTCACCCAGGTGCTGGGCGGAACGCCCTGGAAAAACCCCGAAGGCATGCAGAAAAACAACCCGGTCACCTACGCGAAGAACTTCAAGACCCCCATGCTGATCATCCACGGCGAGATGGATTATCGCGTGCCCTACGTCAACGGCACGGCGTTCTACGCCATCCTCCAGTCCATGGGGGTGCCGTCGCGCCTGCTAATCTTCCCGAACGAAAACCACTGGGTGCTCACACCGCAGAACGCGATCTACTGGCACTGGGAAATGCAGAGCTGGCTCGCGCGCTACCTCGGCGGCAAACCGGCGCTCGAAAAACCGGTCTTCGACGCTGCCGAGGCGAAGTGATTGATGGTCCCGTAGGGGCATCGCTTGGCGACGCCCGCGGGCGCCAGCAAGGGGCGCCCCTACACAGCAAGCAGGCGCCGGTGCTTGCACCGGCGCCTTTTTCTTTATGGGCCAGCGACCGCCAGAGGCGGCCGGGGATCGCAGCACTCAATGGTGCTGTTGGATGCGCGGCATCCCGGGACGGGAGGCAGCGTAAAGTGGACTGCGTTCCTTCATGGCGGGATTATCGCAGGTTCGGCGGAAATGACCACGGATAGTTATTCACCGCCGCTAATTCCCGGCGGTGACGCTGTGTAGTCCGAGGAGTTAATTCTGTTTTCGAGACCCGGTCGACTGGCCGGGTCTTCTCTTGCTCCGGTAAAGGGTTTATCAGCTTGGAAGGATGGCCCTAGACATTCGTTAGTCACCGCGCTAGCCCACACAGTCCATGTCACTTCTCTCCGATCTATTCAGGACGTTTTATGGGTCTGAGTCCGTCGAGTTTCAGAGCTCATTCGACCTAGTCGAGTCGATTGCCCGGTTGAAGGCGGCAACAGTCAGCTCTGTATTCCGTTCCCTGTTTAAGGAATCTGCGGTCGGCACGGTGACAGCCAAGCGCGTCTCCCTCCAGCGCGTCATTCCGATGATAGGAAATTCATTCAAACCGTTCTTCGTCGGCAGCTTCGTGGAACGTGACGGAAGAGTGTTCCTGACAGGACGCTTCACGATGCACTGGTTCGCCAAGGCGTTTTTCACGCTATGGTTCCTCGTGGCGCTTCTGGCTGCGGTTGTCGCAACCCCATCCCTTATTTCCCACCAACAGTGGTTTGCCTTGGCCCCACTGCTCATGCTGGGCGCGGGGGTTGCCATATTGAGCTTTGGCCGATGGTTGTCGCGCAAAGATCCCGTATGGCTTTCGAGCGTGATAACCGGCGCCCTTTGCGACCCGAAAGATGGGAGACCCGCAGCTCTGCTGAAGCCCACGGGATTCTTTGAGGTTCATCGACTCAAGATAGTAATAGTCGGAGTAGTGGCGTTTTTCGCCTTGGTGTTCGCGTTCATCTCATATCTGGACACGACGATTGTAGAATCTCCTGGATTCGCCCGGGCAGACTCCTTTGTTAGGAGCAGCGTTTCGGTCAAGAAGGTCTTTGGCGACCGGGTGAGCGTCGAATACAACCACAACGCACACATCCAGACTGAATTCAACGAGCCTAAAGACAGCACGGGGCGTTTCGGCTTCAGCGTCAAAGGCAGCAATGGGTGTGGGGCGGTCACCGTCTATTGGAAATACAACGCGACCACGCACCAATTCCTCGTGACACGCCTCTACTGTGATGGCCCGACAGGGCGGAGCGAGGACCTGCCTCCGAACTAAGAAACCACGCGAATATGGAGTGCTTTCATAGGGGATGGGAACCTGATACCCCCGCCACCTTCTGGGACACGGGATCCACGTTGAAATAGGAATACAGAATTAAATAAGGCCGCTCGCCGAGGCCTGGCGAGCGATCAACGACTTCCACAATACGGAAAAACAGGATCAACTCCTCTGACCACTGTGCTCCACCTACGGTTTGGGCTTCTCCAGGCTGTAGATGAAATGGTCCACGTAGCGGTCGTAGAGCCACTCGGCCTTGCGCAGCGTGCTGATCTTGGCAAAACCCAGCCGCTCGGGAAGCTTCTGCGCGCGCAGATTGTCGGTGGCGACGGCCACGATGACGCGGTTGAGCTGCAGGGAGGTGAAGGCGTTCTCGATCACCGCCCGGCAGCACAGCG
>JAYVZM010000299.1:0-4058 GCA_043783345.1 Verrucomicrobiota bacterium | reverse complement strand
GCCAGGAGGTTATCGACCGCTGCTGGGCGCTCGGCGCCGACAATCCGATCTCGTTCATCCACGATGTCGGCGCCGGCGGCGTCTCGAACGCGCTCCCCGAGCTCGTCAACGACGCCGGTCGCGGCGGGAAGTTCAACCTGCGCGCGCTGCCGAACGACGAGCCCGGCATGAGCCCGCTGGAGATCTGGTGCAACGAATCGCAGGAGCGCTACGTCCTCGCCGTCCCCACCGCGCGGCTCGCCCTGTTCCAGGAACTGTGCGAGCGCGAGCGCTGTCCGTTCGCCATCGTCGGCGAGGCGACCGAGCGGAAGCAACTCGTGGTCGAGGACCCGCAATTCCAGAACACGCCCATCGATCTGCCCCTCGAGGTCCTGCTGGGGAAGCCGCCGCGGATGCACCGCACCGACACAACCCGGCCGCGCCCACAGCATCCGCTCGATCTTTCGATGCTGGCGCCCGCCGACGCTGCCACACCCGTCGCCGCGGAACGCGCCGCGCTCGCCGAGGCCGTCCGGCGCGTCCTCTCCCACCCGACCGTCGCCGACAAGACGTTTCTGATTTCCATCGGCGACCGCACGCTTGGCGGTCTCATCGCCCGCGACCAGATGGTCGGCCCGTGGCAGGTGCCCGTCGCCGACTGCGCTGTCACCGCCGCGGCGTTCGACGTCTACACCGGCGAGGCGATGGCCATGGGCGAACGCACGCCCGTCGCGATCAACCACGCCGCCGCGTCCGCCCGACTCGCCGTCGGTGAGGCGCTCACCAATCTCGCCGCCGCGCAGATCGGCGACCTCGGCAAGGTTAATCTCTCCGCAAACTGGATGGCCGCGCCCGCCGTGCCCGGCGACGGCGCCGACCTCTACGCCGCCGTCCAAGCCGTCGGCCTCGAGCTGTGCCCCGCCCTCGGCATCACGATTCCCGTCGGCAAGGACTCGATGAGCATGAGCACGGTCTGGGAAGAAAAGGGTCCGAGCGGGCCGACCCAGAAACGGATGACGGCCCCGGTCTCGCTGATTATTTCCGCCTTCGCACCGGTCGCCGACATCCGCCTCTCGCTCACGCCGCGGCTTCGCTACGATGTGTCATTGCGAGGAGCCGCCGGCGACGAAGCAATCCAGCTAGCTGGATCGCCGCGGCGCGAAGACGCGCCTCGCGATGACAAGGCTATTGGTGATACTGTCCTGCTCCTGATCGATCTCGGCCGCGGGAAGAATCGCCTCGGTGGTTCGATCCTCGCGCAGACCGTCTCGCAGATGGGCGAGGCGACGCCGGACGTCGACGATCCGAAGGATCTCAAGAATTTCTGGAACGCGATCCAGCGGCTGGGCCGCGAGCGGAAACTCCTCGCCTACCACGACCGCTCCGATGGCGGCCTGCTCGCGACCGTCGTCGAGATGGCCTTCGCCGGCCACACCGGCGTCGACCTCGAGATCCCCAACGGCCGCGAGGTGTTCTCGTCGCTTTTCAGCGAGGAACTTGGCGCGGTCATCCAGGTCCGCGGCGACGATCTCGACGACGTCTCCCTCATCCTGCGCGAGCACGGCTTCAAGGCCTGCACCACGCGGGTCGGCACGGTCAACAAAACTCAGACCGTCCGCATCACCCGCGGCGGCAAGGTCATCTTTGAGCAAAACCTCTTCGCCCTCCGCGCGATCTGGTCCGACGTCACCCGCCGGATCGCGCTGCTGCGCGACAACCCCGAGTCCGCCGAGCAGGAGCACCGGGTCCGCCTCGATCCGACCAATCCCGGCATCACGCCGAAGATCACGTTCGACGTCGGCGCAAGCGCCGCCGCCGATGTGACCAATTACATGGGGCCTGTGGCGAGCAAAGCCAACTCACCCGTCTCCGACGCTCGTCACACGTCACACGCCACACGTCGCGCAGGATCGCGACCCCCGGTCGCGATCCTGCGCGAGCAAGGCGTGAACGGCGAAGTCGAGATGGCGGCGGCGTTCACCCGGGCTGGCTTCAAAGCCATCGACGTCCACATGACCGACATCCTCAGCGGGCGTGTTTTCCTGAAAGATTTCCGCGGGTTGGCGGCGTGCGGTGGCTTCAGCTACGGCGACGTCCTTGGTGCCGGCGAAGGCTGGGCCAAGAGCATCCTGTTTCACGAACGCGCCCGCGCGGAGTTCGCGGCGTTCTTTGCCCGCGAAGACACGTTTGCGCTCGGCGTGTGCAACGGCTGCCAGATGATGAGCAACCTCCACTCGATCATCCCCGGCTCTGACCACTGGCCACATTTCGTCCAGAACAAGTCGGAGCGCTATGAAGGACGCTACGTTTCCGTGAAGATCGAGCAGAGCCCGAGCGTGCTGTTCGCCGGCATGGAAGGCTCCGTCATTCCGATCTGCACCGCGCACGGCGAAGGCTACGCCGAATTCAAGGACGCGGCCGCGGCGAAACGCTGCAGTGACTCGGGCCTGGTCGCGGCCCGGTTTGTGGACAACCAGCAAGCGCTCGCGCTGGCGCAGTCCGCCGAAGTTCAACGAGCGCAGGCGGAGCCCATCTACACCGAGCAATACCCGCTCAACCCCAACGGCTCCCCCTTCGGCATGACTGCGTTCACCACAACCTCGGGCCGGGTCACGATCATCATGCCGCACCCCGAGCGGGTGTTCCGCTCCGCCTGCATGAGCTGGGCGCCACCCGAGTGGGGCGAGGATTCGCCCTGGATGAAATTGTTCTACAACGCCCGGGCTTGGGTGGGGTGACTTGGCCGAGGGTCGAATCCGTTTCCGGCTGACCGATCACCACTCGCCAATGTCAGCCATGGGCCCTGTCCCGCCTCGCGCCAACCCGTTCCAACTCGCGCTGCTCGCCGGCGTGATCGCGGCGATCGCGTTTCGGATCTGGACGAGCTTCTGCTTTTTCCCGTTCACCGAGTGGAACAGCGTTCGCCTCGCCCACGTTCATGCTGTGGTTCGGGCCCACGCCCTATCCAAGTCTCGCGACCGGCCCGCTCACCACGTGGATCTACGGTCCCGTGGCGCTGCTGCTGAATCTGCCGGCGGTGCTGGCCCATGACGCAATCACGGCGCTGTTCATGGCCGGAACCATCAACCTCCTCTGCGCGGTCGGGCCCGCGGCGGTGGCCGTCTTCGCGCTGGCGACGCCGCGGACGGAGACACCCCGCACCGATCGCCTCTGGGCGCTGCTGCTCTGCCTCGCGCTGTGGCCCAACTCCAGCCTGCAATATATCCAAGCCGACAACGCGGCGATCGCCTTCGGACTCCTGTCGAATGTTTTTCTGGTGCGCGCCCGCGGCGGTAACGGCGTTTTGCTCACGCTCGCGGCGCTGTGCGCCGCCCTCGCGGTCTGGTCGAAGCAGACCTCTTTCGGTTTGCTCGCGGCGCAATCCCTGTGGCTCGCGATCGTCGTCGGGCGCCAATCCGCCGTCCGCTACGCCGCGATGGGTGCCGGGTGCGCTCTGGCGCTGGGCACGGCCTTCGCAGTGTGGTTCGGTGTTGACGAACTCTGGCTCAACCTTGTGCGCATCCCGGGACGACTGCCGTTCTGTGAGAACGTGGCGGCCTACACGCTCGATTTTTGGATGCAAATTTTGGGCTACGTGCTCTTGCCTGCCGTCGGAGCGATCGTGGCCCGACGCACCCTCTGGCAACGCGACTCGCCGTGGGTGCTCCCGATGCTGACGTGGCTGTGCCTGCTGCCCACTGCCCTGGTGTCGATCTACAAAATCGGCGGCGCGACCAACTCGCTGAACTGCATTCTGTATTTGCTGCCGCCCGCCGCCCTGGCCCTCGTGGCCCGACTGCGTCGGCTCACGCCGCGCGCCTCTCAGGCTTGGCTCGCCGCCGGCATCCTGGCGGTGCTGATCCAGCAACTGAGATTTTCCTCCCTGCTGCCGCTGCGGCCGCTGACGGCCCACCTCAAAGAGGCAGAACAACTGGCCCGCGAGTATCCCGGCCGGATTTATTTTCCGTGGCACCCGCTCGTGACTTTCTTCAGCGAGCATCGCTTCTATCACGCCGAGGACGGACTCTACACGCGGCAGATCGCCGGACTCGGACGCAATCTGCCAACCGCCAGCCGCG
>JAYVZM010000298.1:0-4061 GCA_043783345.1 Verrucomicrobiota bacterium | reverse complement strand
ACATCGGGTGGAGCGGCTCGATGGCGAGCTTCACGCCGGCAGCTTTGCACTCGGGCAGGAGCGCGGCGATGCCGTCGAGGATCTGGTTGCGCGATTCGGTGAGCGACTGGCCGGGGACGGCGCCGCAGACGAGGACGATGAGTGGCGCACCGAGCGCATGGGCCTCGGCGATGGCGAGGCGG
Source organism: Verrucomicrobiota bacterium (assembly GCA_043783345.1). GTDB lineage: Bacteria > Verrucomicrobiota > Verrucomicrobiia > Opitutales > Opitutaceae > Lacunisphaera. The sequence continues at coordinate 3,879 of JAYVZM010000298.1, read as the reverse complement.
TTGTCGTCGAGCGCCTTGCCGCGTCCGGCTTTGGTGGCCGCGGGGAAAAAGCCGCCGCGGCAGAGCGAGACGATGGCGAGGCCCTGGTCGCGGATCATCTTTCCCGTTTTCGCGATGTCATGGCCCGCCAGGGTGTCGCGCCAGACGGTGATGCCCTTGACGCCCGCCGCGGCGAATTTCGGCACGGCGGTCTCGATCGCCCACGGCTTGGTGGTGATCGTGTGGAGGCAGAGGCGGGACAGGTCGGGAAGAGGGGAGGAATTCATTTTTTGACCACGGATTGCACGGACGATCACGGATAGATTAACCACAAAGGCACAAAGACACGGAGGAAGGTGTGGAACGATATGGGTTCTGAACTTTGTGCCTTTGTGGTTCAAACTTCAGCCCTTCAAACAGCCGAAGAAGGTGTGGTATTTTTCGTTGCGGATGATGCGCTGGAGGTAGAGCGCGGCTTCGCGGAGGTGGTAGTCGCCCCACTGGCAGGCTTCGCCGCACGGGACCTTGCGGCCGGCGGGGATGTGGTCCCAGCCGGCCGGGCGGTGGTAGACGGAATGGAGGAGCAGGCCCTGGTGGTCGGGCGCGGTGCCGAGGTAGGGCTCGGTCAGCAGCGTGCGCAGCGTGGTCAGGCCGGCCTGCCAGTAGCGTTGGCCGTCGGCGGTGTTTTCGCCGAGGTAGTGGCCGAGGCGGAGCAGGCCTTGCGCGCCGATGGCGGCGGCGGAACTGTCGACGGGCTCGTGGTCGTTGAACGGCTCGGCCGGGCGCGCGCGCCAGTCGCCGAGCTCGCCGAGATGCGGGGCGCCGCCGTCCCAGTAGGGGATGCCGTCGCGCGCGGTGTTGGCGATATACCAGTCGCAGGTGGCCTGGGCGGCCTTGAGCATCATGAGGCGGACCCTGGCCTTGCCGCCGAAGGGGATCAGCTCGGCCTCGGACACGGTGGAGAGGAATTCCAGTTCCTCGGCGAAGCCGACCATGGCCCACGCGAGGCCGCGCGTCCAGGTGGTGAAACCCGAGAAACCCTGCTGCGAGCTGGGGCAGCGGAAGCGGCCGTCGTTGGGGTTGAAGATGGACTCGTGGGCGGTGCGACCGAGTTCGTCGTAGCTGTCGCGGCCCTCGCCGTAAAACACGGAGTATTTCGCTGTGGCCTCGATATGCTGCAGGCCGCGGTCGAGGAGGGAGTGGGCGGTGTCGTTCTCGCCCATGAGCCGGTGGCCGAGGGCGTGGGCGACCATCACGATGCGGACGGAACGGAGGGTGTCGACAAAGAGGGAGTGCGGACCGTTGAAGGAGTAGATGTAGCCGCCGCCGCCGTGGATTTTGGACCAGCGCGCGGCCTGCACGGCGCCGGAGACCTTGAGCGCGAGCTCGCAGAATTCGACCTGGTCGGCGGGCAGCCTGCCCTCGCGCTGGAGACGCAACCAGTTGCCATAGGTGCTGAGATTGTTGAAGCCATGGTCGTGCACGCCGGTGTGCGAGACGTGGGAGGCCATGCGCTCGACGGTGTAGCGTGCGCCGCGCCGGGCGAAGGCGGCGTCGCCGGTGGCGTCGAACTGGAGGAGATCGGAACCGTAGAGGAAGCCCTCGGTCCACTCGGTCCAGCCGCGGGCGGTGTATTTGCCGGCGACGGTGAAGACGGGCGCGCCATTGGCGGGGTTGTAATCGCGGTGGATGAGGTTGAGCTTGTCGCCGGAAATCTGCCAGAAACGGGCGAGGGCGGGGGCGAGGGCGGCGGGGGAGAGTTGGTCGTCGATTTTCATGGAACCTGGAAATGAGGATGATTCAGATTTTGGTCACAGAGGACACGGAGGAGGCACGGAGTTCACCGAGGTTGAATAATGGTCTGTGATCTCTGTGGATCTCGGTGCTCTCCGTGTCGAAGATCGGGTGGCTTAGTAACGTTTGTCTTTGCGGAGGTGGAGAATGATGAAGGTCGAGGCGGCGAGGGCTTCGTAGGTGTGCTGCTGGATGGCGTCGAACTGGATGCTTTCGCCCGTGGCGAGCACGCATTCCTCGTGCGGGAGGCTGAGCCGCAGCTTGCCCTCGATGACCCAGCAGACTTCGGTATCGTCGTGATGGATCTCCGGACGCGAGACCTTGGCGCCGGCGGGCGCGGAGCCGAGCAGGGCGACGACGTTGGCGTATTTGACCTGGCGGAACTTGAATTCGCCGGAGCGGTAGGGTTTCTCGCTGGAACGGTGGGCGAGGGGGGACTCGGCGAGCGCGAGCAGATCGGTGGCGCTCAGGCCGAAGGCGCGGGCGAGCCGGTAAAGCGTGTCGAGCTCGGCGGACTGCTGGTTGCGTTCGAGCTTGGAAATGACCGGCACGGAGACGCCCGACGCCGCGGACAGGACCGCGAGGGTCATCTCGTGCTGTTCACGCAGACGGCGCAGCACGGAAAAGTCGAATTTGGGGGCATCGGCAGGCATTTTCTTTGTGAATAAGAAATTGGCTATAAACGACGGTCAACGAAAATAATCTCCTCTGGACGGCCATTTCACATGCCTGCGGATGATCCGGTCAGGGTGGCTGCTTTTGTCCGATCGGTTCGGTCCGAAGACCCAGGGGGCCAAGGCGTGCGCAAATCATTGAAGGGTTGGGGTGCCATGTGGTGTTATGCTGGGCAAAAGCCGTTACTCCGATGAAACCCATCCATCTTTCTTTCCTCTGTCTCGCGCTGGGACTCTCGGCCCCGGCGTTGGCCCAGCTTCCGACCATCACCCCGGAGCGTGCCGCGCTGCAGATCATCCAAACGGAGGAAGCCGCCTTTCCCCTGGCCTTGCGACTCACCACGGTGCTGGAAGGCGAGGCCTGGGTTGCCATCAATGTCGATGCCGAGGGGAAGTTGATCGACCATTTGGTGACGGGATATTCCCGCAAGGAGTTTGCCGAGGCTGGGGTGGAAGCACTCAAACGGTGGAAATATGAGCCGGCCCGCTTGAACGGCGAGGCCTGGCCGTCCATCCAGGAAGTCCATTTCAGTTTTTCGCGGAGCGGCGTGGTCGTCGACATGCTGGGCTTTGAAGCCATGAACGCCCGGCTGGACGAATTGGTCCAGGGCTCGTATGTCTACCGCTGCTATGCGCTGCGGGAACTCGACCGCATCCCGACTCCCCTCGAGGTCATTTCCCCGGTCTCGCCCCCCGTCACGACGAAAGACGGGAAGCGCTCGGTCATCGTGGAGTTCTACATTTCCGAGGACGGCCGCGTGCGCCTCCCGGCGGTGAAACGGAATGAAGCGGACGATATCTATGCCGCCAGCGCCATGGCGGCGGTCAAGCAATGGCGTTTCGAACCGCCGCTGCGCAAGGGCCACCCGGTGCTCGTGATCGCGAAGCAGCAGTTCAACTTCGTCGCCGAGCCGGAAAACAAGGCGCAGAAATAGCCGGAAGCGGGCCATCCTTTAGCAAATGGAGACGGGGTGCCCTCACCCCGCGAGGCATGGGCCGCGGCGCCTGAAAACCCGCGGGGTGGGGGGCACCCCGCCTCCAACCAACCTAGCGGGCGGCGGCGCCGTTGATCAATCCGCGGAGCATTTCCCGCAATTGCTGGCGCGCGCGGTAGAGCCGGGTCTCAACGCCGCGCTCCGAGCAACCCGTGATCTCGCTGATTTCACGGTAGGAATGGCGCTCGTAATGATGGAGCAGGAGGGTGACCTTCAAATCGTGCGGCAAACGGTCGATCGCCGCGCGCACAGCAGCGAGGGTCTCGTCGTGCACGAGGGCGGCATCGGGCGCCGGTTGCTCGCTGCAGAGCTGGTCCCCCAGCGGGCTGTAGTCGGGGTCGCCGGCGGGACCGCCCGCGGGCGCATCGAGTGTCACCGTGGGGTGGCGGCGTTTCCACCGGTGGTGGTTGTGGCACAGGTTGGTGAGGGTCGTGAAG
>JAYVZM010000297.1:0-4080 GCA_043783345.1 Verrucomicrobiota bacterium | reverse complement strand
CGAACGGCAGGAAGCCATTGATCTTGCCTGTCCCGTGGCGATGCCAGTCGAGTTTCGCATAGGACAGCACGGCCTCGCCCTTGAGTTTTTCGCCAAATTCCCCGCGCCAGCGCGCCCAGACATAGTCGTTGCCATAGCTGGATCTCAGGGTCTCTCCGCCTGGCTCGGTGGCCGTCAGGGTGTCGCCGGAATGCAGCACGTGCACCGCAAAAACCTGGCCCGGTCGCGGCTGATATTCCACCTTCGCGAAAACGTCGTGATAACGCGGCTTCAGCGTCGTGTTGCTGGAGGTCGCCCTGAGTGCGATGTCGGGGTAGCCCACGCGGCCGCTCACCAGCCAGTTGCCCCGGCCACCAGCGAAGGTGCCCCGGTTGGTCGCCCGGCCGCCGGTCAGGCTGATCCCGAGTGTCGTGTGCGGTTTTGGCTGCATGTAGCTTTCCGTCTCCATCACCAACACGCCGGCCAGCCGGTCGCCGTATTCGGCGGAGAACCCCCCGGACGTCAAATCCAGCCGGGCGACGGTCTCGATGTCGATGATCGAGAGCGCCCCGTCGATGTCCTTCATGTGAAATGGCTCCAACAGCGTGGCGCCGTCGAGCCGGGCCAGCATCTGTTCGTTCGGCGCGCCGCGCACCCAGAATTTCGCCGTGACATCCATCGTCGCCAGTCCGGGCAGCCGGCCGATCGCCCGATACAGGTCCTCCCCGAGCTGGGGCATGGTCTCCAAATCCCGGTGCGTCAGCGTGGCCATGGGCAGCGCGGGACCCTCGGCCACCCCAAACCGGCTGGGCGTGACCACCAGATTTTCCAGGGAATAGACCGTGCCCACCATCAGCTGCTCGCCGCTGACATGATACTCGTCGAGCCGCTCCACGCCCTCGCTGGCAACCGTGAGTTCGATCGCCGGTATTTCGATGGAGCTCCCGTTCGTCACCCGCACCTCCGAGACCCGGGCCGTCACAAATCCGTCCGCCTGCACCCCGACCGTCAGCCGGCCGGCCGGCACTCCCGCGAGTTCAAACTCCCCGGCGGCGGTGGTGGTGGTCACCCATGTGGTGCCCGGCACGCCGACGCGGGCGCGGGCGACGGGCTCGTGGCTGCCGATCCGCCGCACCACCCCCCGGATCGTGCCGCGCACGAGCGCCTCGGGCACCACCACGAATTTTCCGCCGCCGTTGCGCCGCGCGGCGTAGCCCGTCCGGCGCAGCAGTTGCGCGATCGCCTCCTCGGGCTCGAATTCTCCCGCCACCTCGTTGGCCTGGACTTTGCTGAGATCGTCGTAGGAATACACCACCTCGACTCCCGCCTGGCGCGAAAACAGCATCAACGCCGCCGGCGCCGGTTGCGCGGGAATGTCGAACTTCAGCGGAGCCGCCCCGGCGGGACCGGCGAACGCGCTGAAAAGGGCCAGGGCAAAAACTCGGGGTCGAAGCTTCATCGGTCGCATGTTGCCCCTAACGACAATCCAGCCCCGCCTGATTCCCCACTCGCGGAAAAATAATCCGCCCGGCGCTCATCGCGAGCGGATCACCACTCGCACGGATCCGTCGCCCCCCCGCAGCACATTCACCGGCAGCGCCTGCTGGATCGCGCTGAGAAAGCCATCGGTGTCGTCCAGACTGTAGCGCCCGCCCACGTGCAGTCCCGCCGCCGCCGGGCTGACGGTGATGCTCCGGCCCGTGTAGGTCGCAAATCGTTCGAGCGCCTCCGCGAGTGGCGCCGCCTCGAACGTCGCCTGCCCGTCGCGCCAGGCCACGGCGTTCTGCACCGCCTCCGGGGTCAGCTGCTGCACTTTCACCGCCGCACCGGCCAGCCGCGCCTGTTCACCCCGCCGCAACGGCACGGGCCCGGCCGGCGCGTCTTGCGCCTGCACCTGCACCGCGCCTTCCAGCACGGTCACTTCCACGCCGGCCCCGGCGGTCTGGCGGATATTGAACACCGTGCCCGTCACCCGCACCTCGCCCTGCCGGGTCTCCACAAAAAAAGGCCGCATCTCATCGTGCGCCACGCTGAAGAACGCCTCGCCCTGCGCCAGTCGCACCCGCCGCTCGCGGCGGCCGAGGTCGATCCGCAGGCTGGTGCGCGCGTTCAAATCCACCCGCGAGCCGTCCGTCAGCGCCACGGAGCGGCGCTCGGCCGCGAGCGTATCGACGGTCTGCGGCAGGAGCCACCCTCCCGCGCCGGCAACGGCCAGAACGGCGGCGATGGCCATCGCACCGCGGAGCCGGCGGGCCCAGCGGTTCCGCTCCGCCGTTTGCCCGATGAATTCCTCGGTCGCATCGGGATCGAGCAACACGGGCAATTGCTCGTCGAGCTGCCCGCAAAGCTCGCGGTAGCGGGCCAGCATCCACCGGTGCTCGGGACCGGCCTCCAGCCACTCCGCCAGGGCGAGGCGGTCGGCGTCGGACAGGGAGCCGGTCGTCAGGCGGGCCGACCAGAGCGCCGCCTGTTTTTCCACCTGTTCCCGGTTCGTTGTGCGCGGAGCAGTCATCGTTATCAGCGTCCGGCCGCCCCACGGTCGTTGTCCGCGGCGTCGGGCATCTCATCATCCTGCTGGAGGGAGGCGCGCAGGAGACGCAGGGCCCGCGCGTGCTGTTTCTCCACCGTCTTGGGGGACAGGCCGAGCCGGACCGCCGCCTCGCGATGGGTGCAGCCCTGCAGCCGGCAAAGCAGGAGCACGGCGCGGCAGCCGGCGGGCAGGCGAGAGATCGCCGCCTCGGTCGCGGCCCATTCCTGCCGGGCCATGACGAGCCGCTCCACACTGGGAGACTGTGCGGGCGACAGCTCGATCACCCGCTGGTCGGCGCTGCCCACCGGTGCAATCTCGCGGCGCTTGAGCTGGTTGAGCGCGAGCCGGCGGGCGGTGGTGAAGAGCAACCCCGAGGGGCGCTCCACCGTTTCGCGATCCATCACCTTGAAGACGCGGCCGTAGGCGTCGTGCGCCACATCCTGCGCATCGGCCTGGTTGCCCAGCATCCGCGCCAGATAGCGGCGCAAGGGCGCCAGCGTCGCGCGGTAAAACGCGGCGAAATTGCGGGATGGCGTCTCAGGCTCCGACATGGACGGGGCATTGCCTATCTGCGATGGCGGCGGGCGGCAAGGGTTGAAGCGAGGACGGCATGAGGGAACGACCACCCTTAAGGACAATCCAGCGGGCCCGCCACCCCCAGCGGCGACCGGCGATATTCAAATTTATTGAGCACCGCCCGGTCTGGCGGTTCCACCCCCTGCCCGGGTTCAGAACGGAAAGTCGCCCTGCTTGCGCGGATCCTTCGCCTTTTCCTCGATGCGGCGGACGGCCCGGTCGTGCTGGCGCTGACCGGCGACGACGATGGCCTTCTTCGGCAGGGCCGGGCAGGCGTATTCACAGGCGCCGCAGCCGATGCAGAGGTCGTCGTTCACCTGGGGCAGCCGGAGATTCTCGCCGTGGGGCACGGTGTCGACCGCCTTGGTCGGACAATGCTCGGAGCAGGCGGCGCAGTCGGTGCCCTTCGTTTTCACGATGCATTTTTCCAGATCGAGCTGTGCGCGACCGATCCGCGTCATCTGCTTGTCCGCCAGCGGGAGCCGGGTGATCGCCCCGTCGGGACAGACCTCGGCGCAGCGCTGGCAATCGAAATTGCAGAAGGCCGCCGTGTAATCGAGCCGCGGTTTCATGAACCCGGCAAAGCCATATTCCATGGACGCCGGCTGGAGCACGTGCGTGGGACAGGCGCTGACGCACAACTGGCACGCGATGCAGCGTTCGAGAAAACGATCGACGCCCGTTGCGCCCGGCGGGCTGATCGCGCGGCTGAAATTCTGCGGCGGCAAACCGCCGGCCGCGGGCGCCGCGAGCAAGCGCCCGGCCCCAGCGACGGCGGCTAGGGCGGAGACGGTGGTGGCCAGGAATTCCCGACGCGACGGGCCGGTCGCTCCCGGGGCCGCGGAGGGGAGGGCCGGACGGCGGGCCCAAGCGAATTGATAACCCACCCCCTGCTCGGGGCAGGCGGTGACGCAGTTGAAGCAGGCCACGCAACGGGAGGCATCGATGGTGCCGGCGCGCAGGTCGAGGCACTGGGCCTTGCACGCGCGCAGACA
>JAYVZM010000296.1:0-4081 GCA_043783345.1 Verrucomicrobiota bacterium | reverse complement strand
TTTAAAAGGGGATCGAAAAATACAGTCAAAGAGGCATCACATCACCATGCCGCCGTCAACGGTAAAAACTTGGCCCGTGATATAACCTGCTTCCTCCGCACACAGGAAGGTGGTCATGTGCGCAATGTCAACTGCTTCGCCCAGCCGTTTGAGGGGGATGAACGCGGTGATCTTCTCCGCCGCCTCGGGGGGCAGGGCGGACGTCATGTCCGTCTTGATGAAGCCCGGCGCGACGGCGTTCGAGGTGACCCCGCGCGCCGCAAATTCCTTGGCGATCGACTTCGTGAAACCGATCAGGCCGGCCTTGGCCGCGCAGTAGTTCGCCTGGCCGGCGTTGCCCATGATCCCGACCACCGAGGTGATGTTCACGATGCGGCCCCAGCGTTTTTGCGTCATCGAGCGGCCGATGTGCTTCGTCCAGTGGTAGCAACTGGTGAGATTCGTCGCGATGACCGCGTCCCAGTCTTCCTCGGACATGCGGAACAACAGGCCGTCCTTCGTGATGCCGGCGTTGTTGACCAAAATGTCGATCTGGCCGAACTCGGCCAGCAGATCGGCGCTGGCCTTGGCCACCGCCGCGCCGTCGGCCACGTCCACCGCCAGCGCCTTGGCCCTGCCTCCGGCGGCCACGATGGCGGCGGCCGTCGCGCCGCAACTGTCGGCGGACTTGCTCACGCAGATCACCCTCACGCCGTTTTTTGCGAGCTGCTCCGCGATGGATTTGCCGATGCCCCGGCCCGCGCCGGTGACCAAGGCGGTTCGATTGGTAAACGTCAGGCTCATGATGGGCCGCTATGGGACCAGAAGCCGCGCCTCCCGCAAGCGCGAAAACTTGCCCGCCTCCGGCGGGTCCACGCCCGCCGCTCAATAGACATCGCGCTGGTAACGCTTGTCCTTCTTCATCTGCTTGACGTAGTCGGCGGCCTGCGCCGGCTCCAGCCCGCCCTGCCCGCCGATGATCTGGTGCAGCGTGGCGTCGACATCCTTAGCCATCCGGTGGGCGTCGCCGCAGACGTAGAAATACGCCCCGCCCTTGATCCAGGCCCACAGCTCGGCGGCGGCTTCGCGCATGCGATCCTGCACGTAGACCTTCTGCGCCTGGTCGCGGGAAAAAGCCAGGTCGACCCGCGCCAGCTTGCCCTCGGCCAGCAGGCGTTTCCATTCGTCGCCGTAGAGATAATCCGTGGCTTCGTGCTGGTCGCCGAAGAACAGCCAGTTGCGGCCGGGCGCACTCGTCGCCACCCGCTCCTGCATAAAGGCGCGGAAGGGCGCCACCCCCGTGCCGGGCCCGACCATGATGATGTCCTTCGCGGGGTCCTCGGGCAGGCCGAAAGCCGACGCGGCCACGAACACCGGGATAGGGGTCTTGCGGCGGGTGACCCGGTCGGCGAAAAAGGTCGAGCACACGCCATAGCGGCGGCGGTCGTTGGATTCGTAGCGCACGGGCGCCACCGTCAGGTGCACCTGGCCGGGATGCAAGAGGGGCGAAGAGGCGATGGAATAGAGCCGCGGCACCAGCCGGCGCAGGTGGTCCGTGAATTCCTGCGGGCTCAGCTTCGCCCCGGGAAATTCCTCCAGCAGGTCGATATATTCCCGCTGGCCGAGAAAAGTTTCACGGAGTTCCTCCGCGCCCGGCGCGATCAGCGCGGTCAGCTTCGCGCGCTCCGCCTCGTCGGTGGTCTTGGCCGCCATGGTTTCGAGGATTTTTTTGGTCGGCTGGGCCAGGGAAAGCCGGCTGGTCAGCGCATCGCGCAGGCTGATCGGCGCGGTCAGGCGCGGCAGCATGACCGGCTCGTTGCCCGTGGCGCCGAGCAGCTCGATGATTTCCTCGACCAGCTGCGGGCGGTTGGTCGCGTAGACGCCCAGCGAATCGCCCACGCTGTAGGTCAGACCGCTCCCGGCGATGTCCACAACAATGTGGCGGGTGTCCTTGCTGGAGCCATCCTTGTTGAGCACCCGGTTCTCCAGCATCTTGGCGGGAAGCGGATTGTCCTTGGTGTAGGCGCTGAACGGCGGCGTGGAAATGTGCATGTGGCGGATGAACTCTACGTCGGCACCAAGATGGCATGGCAAGCCTGGTTTCGCCATCGTGAATCTCGTTGCGCCTCCCTGCGCCGCGTGCCATGCAGCCGGCTTACATGGCACCTGTCCGCATTCAGAAATTCATCGCCGAGGCCGGCATTTGCTCCCGCCGCGCCGCCGAAGGCCTCATCGTCGCGGGCGAGGTCTACGTCAACGGCGTGAAGGCCGGACTCGGCCAGAAGGTCGAGCCGGGCGAGGACAAGGTCACGGTGCGCGGCAAGGCCCTCCGCGCCCAGGCCCAGCCCAAGCTCGCCCTCGTCATGCACAAGCCCCGCGGCGTCGTCTGCAGCAACAGCGACCCCCACGCCGAGCAGACCATCTTCGATCTCCTCCCGCGCGAGTGGGCCAAATTGCGGCTCTTCTGCGCGGGCCGGCTCGACAAGGACAGCGAGGGCCTCGTCATCCTCACCTCCGACGGCGATCTGGCCCACAAGCTCATGCATCCGTCCAACCTGGTCGTGAAGCGCTACTACGTCTCGCTCGAGGAGCCCTTCCCCGCCGGCCGGCTCCGCCACCTCCTCCGCGGCGTCATCATCGAGGGCGAGCACCTCAAGGTCGAGCGCGCCCACCTCGTCAACCCCAAGCCCGACCGCAGCTCGACCGAGCTCGATGTCCACATGCACCACGGCAAGAAGCGCGAGATCCGCCAGCTCTTCACCGCCCTCGGTTTCGAGGTCCGCCGCCTCCGCCGCTACCAGATCGGCGCCCTCCGGCTGAAAGGAATTCCTTTGCGCGGAGTGAAACAACTTTCTAGTAAGGAAATCCAATCCCTCTTCGCCGTCCCTCCTTCCCATTACCGCCAACCGGCGGGCTTCGCCCAAGATGAAAACTAACACCGCCCTCCTCCCTGCCCTGCGCCGCCTCGGCCTCGCCGCCGCCCTCGTGCTCGCCGCCGCGCGGCTCGGCGCCGACACCCTCGCCACCGACACCGCCGTCTTCATCCAGACCGACCCGAAGGCGCCCGTGATCGCCCGCCTCAAGGCCGGCACCGACGTCACCACCGCCGGCGAGGCCCCCGCCGGCTGGCGCCGCATCGAGGTCAGCGGCACCTTCGAGGCCTACGTCCACAACCGCGACATCACGAAGGGACTCGAGGTCCGCGCCGGCGCCAACATCTGCTCCGCCCCCCGCAAGGACGCCCCGGTCATGACGATCGCCGCCCGCGGCGACAAGACCGAGATCACCGGCCTGCACGGCGACTGGACGCAGATCAAGCTCGAGAAGAAACTCCAAGGCTTCATCGCCGTCGGCGCGACGGTCAACACCCCGGCGGATTTCAAGCCCTTGGCCGGCGCCGCCCTGCCACCGGTCGTTCCGAGCGACGCCGCGACCGCCCCCGGGCACGCCGTGCCGCTCACCGGCGACACCGCCGAGATGCCGCGCCTCTTCGCCGGCAAGCTCGTCCTCGCCAAGCGCGCCTTCATCAATCCCAACCCGCCCTACGACTACCAACTCGTCGACGTGGCGGGACGGCGCTTCGCCTATATCGACACCCGCCGCCTCCTCCTCTCCGACAAAATCGAGTCCTACCTCGACCGCAGCATCACCATCACCGGCACGGTGCGAAATACCGTCGACGGCAAGGACCTTGTCATCGCCGCCGAATCCATGCAGTTGAAGTGATTCATGGAACTCATCGACGGTAACAAAATCGCCGCCACCATCGTAGCCGAGCTCAAGGCCGAGGTCGCCACCTTCACCGGCCGACGCCCCTGCATCGCCCTCGTGCGCGTCGGCGAGGATCCCGCGTCCGTCTCCTACGTCACCAAGAAACAAAAAACGTCCGCGGAAATCGGCATCGAGAGCCGCCTGATCCTCCCACCGGTCACCATCACCCAGGACGAACTCTTCGCCCTCATCGACCGGCTCAACACCGACCCGGCCGTCGACGGCATCCTCGTGCAGTCGCCCTTGCCCAAGCACATCAAGGAGGTCGCGGTCTTCCGCCGCATCGCCGCGCACAAGGACGTCGACGGCTTCCATGTCCTCAATCTCGGCA
>JAYVZM010000295.1:0-10223 GCA_043783345.1 Verrucomicrobiota bacterium | reverse complement strand
TGAAGCTCCTCCCATGCCGGGCGGCGGCCCGCGCGCTCCGACTGCACCGCTGAATCAGATGTCCGCGGTTGCACCAGGAGCTCGGCCGCTCGACTACGACGCGTTGTTCGGCATCGCGCAGCAATTGGCGCCGCACTGGGAAATCATCACGCTGCGGCCCGGCAGCGGACCCCGTGGCGACGCGCAGGCCAATCCCTCACCCGTCAACCTCATCATCAAAGAATCAGGCGCCTGGCCCCGCACCGCAACGACGTCATTCTTCGTCGATCCGTTCACCGGCGATCTGCTCAAACGCGAAGGTTTCGCCGAACTCACCGTCGGCCGGCAGGCCCGCACGTGGCTGCGCTTCCTCCACACAGGCGAAGCGCTCGGCTTTCCCGGGCAGTTTCTCGCCGGTCTCGCCTGCCTTGGGGGCTGTTTCCTCGTTTATACCGGTTTCGCGCTGGCTTGGCGGCGGTTTTTTGGCCCGCCGCGCCAGAAAACACCCTAGTGATTATAGGTAAGCCGGGTGGGGAATGAACACTAGCAAGTCCGGCTCGTCAACCGACCGTAAATTTTTCAATTTGCGGCATGGCCACCCACGCAGCCCGGCAAATTGGAATCGTTTTGCTCTTAAGTTTTGCCGCTGCCAGCCATGCGCGCGCGATTGAGGAAGCCGGTGATCCTTGGATTCATGGCATCTATACGGGCAAGTCGCCCCGCCCGGTGGTGATGGAGGAAATCGAGGCATGGAAACAAGCGAGCAGGCTCGCCGAGACAAAACCTGGCGTGTTCGTGCTCGTGGGCGGAGGCAAATCGATGCAGCCGCTCTATGCGCCCGGCACCATTCTGGTGATGCAGGAATGCCCTTACGAAAAACTCGAGCGGGGCCAGACCGCGCTCTACCGCAACCAGGCCGGCAAGGCCGTGGCCCACGTTCTCATCACCAAGGCCCGCGATGGCTGGCGGGTCGCCGGCCTGAATAACCGAACCCACGACATGGAGCCGGTGCTGGCGCAAAACCTGGTCGGAGTGGTCATCGCTGCGTTCCGGCCGTTAGCCACCGGCCGGACAATGCAGGTCGCGTCCCTGCTCCGCTAGTCGCGTTGCAACCGGAGCGGGACCCTGATTCCCGGTTGCATTCGGCAGTATCGGCGCGCGCCGTGGCCGAGGAAACGGCCAGCGTGTGCGCTTGCGCTTCGTGTGGTTCGCTGCCCGACTCCGTGTTCAAATGAGTTCGACGTCAATCCTCCCGGCCGACCCCGTTTCCCTCGATACGGGCGGAATCTTTGGCCAGCCCCGTGGCCTCACCAACCTGTTCTTCACCGAGCTATGGGAGCGTTTCGGCTACTATGGCATGCGCGCCCTGCTCACCCTCTTCATGGTCGCACCGATCGCAAAGGGCGGGCTCGATTTCAGCACCAAGGCTGCGGGCCTCATCTACGGCACCTACACGATGAGTGTCTACATGCTGTCGATCCCGGGCGGTTTCATCGCCGACAATTTCCTCGGGGGGCGTGCCGCCGTGCTCTGGGGCGGCGTCATCATCGCCGCGGGCTACTACACCCTCGCCATCCACTCGATGCCCGCGTTCTACACCGGCCTGGTGCTGGTGGCCTGCGGCACGGGTCTGCTCAAGCCCAACATCAGCTCGATGGTCGGCTCGCTTTACAGCCGCGAGGATCCCCGGCGGGACGCCGGGTTTTCCTACTTCTACATGGGCATCAATGTCGGCGCCTTTGTCGCCCCTTTGATCACCGGCTGGCTCGCCCAAAGCGACGCGTTCAAGGGGGTGCTCCAAAACTGGGGATTCAATCCCGCCCGCTCGTGGCATTGGGGATTCGGCACCGCCGGCGTGGGTATGACGATCGGACTGATCGTCTACCTGTTCCAGCTCCACCGGCTCGCCAACGTCGGTCACGCGCCGGCAGCCGATGTCCCGCGTCCGTGGGGAAAACTGCTTGGCGTGCTCGTGGGTGCCGCGGCGGTGTTCGGTCTCGTGCGCCTCTCGGATACGAACCCGGCATTCGAGTGGATCCGTTACGGTTACGTCGTCCTTCCCGTGCTCGCCATCCTGTGGTTTGGCACGCGCAACGACCCGGGCCTGAAACGATTCGCCGCGATCCTCGTGTTCTCCCTCGCGGCGATCATCTTCTGGGCAATCTTCGAACAGGCGGGCTCGACGATCTCGCTCTTCGGCGATCAACTCACCCGCACCGAAATCTTTGGCTACAAATTCCCCTCCGCCTGGTTCCAATCGGTCAATTCGGTCTGGGTCATCTCGCTCTCGCCGGTCTTCGCCTGGCTGTGGATGAAGCTCGGCGACCGGGCGCCGTCCAGTCCGATGAAGTTCACCATCGGCCTGTTTTTTCTCGCCCTGTCCTTCCTGTTGATGATCCCCGCCGCGAGGCTGACGGGTGAGGGCAAGGTCAGCCCGCTGTGGATCGTCGGATTGTTCTTCCTGCAGACCGTGGGCGAACTCTGCCTGAGCCCCGTCGGCTTGAGCACGCTCACCAAACTCGCCCCCGCCAATTTTGTCGGCCTGGTGATGGGCATCTGGTTCCTCGCCGCCTCGCTGGGCAACAAACTCGCGGGCGTGCTCGCGGGCGAATTCACCGCCACCGACGCTCCGGCGCTTGCCGCTTTCTTCGGAAAACAAGCCCTCTGGGTGGGCGTCGCCGCGGTCGCCTTGCTCCTGCTTGTGCCGTGGGTCAGAAAGCTGATGGGCAACGTGCGGTGAAAACAGGTTCATCGACAACAAAGCAGGCGCGATCTTCGCCGCGCCTGCTTAATGACCGGGCAACTCCCTAAAAAAGAGTCGGGGCTCGCGCGCGCACAACGGGCCAGTCAAACGCACGCGAGCCCCTTTTGGTCACCTCTCGCACCCTTCACGGGGCGCGAAAACTTCGGTGGCATACAACCATTGGACCTCGTTTGAGTGGAGAAACCAAAACGCCTAAATTCAGGTGGTTCAGTGGGCGCGGAAAGATTAGCCGTTTCCGCCATCCATTGAAGCTTCTCCGGCCGGGATTCTTCGAACTTTCCACCCGCTTACCTCGTTCTTCGGAGAATGACACCAAACGAACTTCCCGGTCAGCCGGACGAACGGCTGGCAGCAAAACTCCCAATGCGGGCCTGAAATTTGTGACAGGACGACCGGGTCCGGCCCTGCGCAATGCCTGAACCTCGTCAGCTTGGTGTTGCCCTTTCAGATGTCACTGCGAGGCGACTTCTGTTCCGGCACTACTCCGCTGATCCTCCAACCTTCCACTTCCTTCACCAGCCAGTAATTGTAGACCGTGCTACGATTCAATCGATCAGTCACCGTAACCATCACCTGCGCCATCCCCTCACCATTGTCGCGCACGACCCCCAAATCAGATTTATCCTGCCGCAATAGCGGCGCATAGCCGCGCTTGATCATCAGCCCGAACAACCGCGCATCGAACTGCCGCTTGATCCCGCGCGCGGCATAACCGTAGGCCGTCGTGAAATCACCCTCCCGCAGCGCCACCAGTTGGGCATCCACCACCGCCCGCACTTCCTCGCGCACCTTCCTCGGGCTGAGCCGCATCTCTGGCTCCTGCGCGCCTGCGGCGACCGCCCAGCCAACCCAAAGCAACATCGTCACGATCCTGAGCGCCGCAAATCCAGCCGCGGGGGTCAGCCAATATTCTTCGCGGCAATTGGGGCGGCCCTTCGAATGGGAATCGGTTTTCATCCGAGTAATCGCGGCTGGGAAATCCTGCGTGCTTCGCTCGTGTCAATTCATGTGTTTGGGAGGCCGGACTTTCTTCGACCATATCTGACACGCGTTTGCCCTACCCCTCCAGCCCAAACACCGCCCGCGCGTAATTCTCGACCGAGAACGGTTGCAGATCATCCGGCTGCTCCCCCAGCCCGATGAAATAGATCGGGATTTTCAACTGCCGGTAAATGCCCACCAACGCCCCGCCCCGACTGGTGCCGTCGAGCTTGGTCACCACCAGGCCGGTCAGACCAAAGCTTTGATGGAACACCTTCGCCTGTTCGATGGAGTTCGCCCCGAGGCTGCCGTCCACCACGAGCCACCGGTGCTGCGGCGCGGTCGGATCGTGCTTCTGCAGCACGCGGCCGATTTTCGCCAGCTCCTCCATCAGGTTGCCCTTGGTGTGGAGCCGGCCGGCGGTGTCGACAATCAGCCAGTCGTGCCCGCGCGCCTTCGCCGCCTGCCAGGCATCGAACGCGACTGCCGCCGCGTCCGCGCCCGCGTGGCTGGCGATGAGGTCGATGCCCAGCCGCTCCGTCCAGCTGCGCAGCTGCTCGACCGCCGCCGCGCGGAACGTGTCGCACGCCGCCACGATCACGGACTGCCCGTCACCCTTGAGCTTGTGCGCCAGCTTCGCCGTCGTGGTCGTCTTGCCGGAGCCGTTGACGCCAATCAGGCAGATGACTTGGGGATTTTTTGGAGACGGGGTGCCCTCACCCCGCGTGGCCGACTCCAACTTCCCCTCGGCCCCCCCGAGCACCCGCCGCAGCACGGCGGCCCCGATGCTCGCCGCCTGCTGTCCCTTCAGCCCGGCGTCCTGGCGATAGGCGGCCTTGATTTCCTCGAGGATCTCCGTTGTGGTCTCGACGCCGAAATCGGCCGTATAGAGCGCCTCCTCCAGCTCGTCGAGCGAAGCGGCGTCAATCCGGCGCCCGCCGAAAAGCCCGTGCGTCTTTGCCGCGATGGCCGAGACGGTCTTGGTCAGCCCGTCCTTGAATTTTTTGAAGAGCGAGAGCATGCGCCGCCGCTTACTCCGTGGCAGGTTTGCGGGCGTCGCGGCCCAGCTTGTCCTTCATCCGGTCGAGGACGCCGTTGATGAAGCGTTTCGCATCCGCGCTGGAATACTGCTTGCTCAGGTCGATGGCCTCGTTGATCGAGACGACCGGGGGAATGTCCTTCCGGTGCAGCATCTCGAACATCGCCAGGCGCAGGATCGCGAGGTCGATCTTGGCGATGCGCTCGAACTCCCAGTTGTGCGCGAGCGTCTTGATGTGCCCGTCGAGCTCCGCCACATGCTCGATGGCCCCGTGGATCAGCTCCTCGGCGAATGCATAGTGGTCGCGCGGTTTTTCCATGTGCTCGAAGAACAGCCGCAAATCCTCGGAGGGGCTGGCCGGCTGGTTCACGCTCCAGGCGTAAAGGTATTGGAACGCCGCGGCGCGGCACTCCCGGCGCTGGTTGAACTGGCTGGTCATGGTCTGCCTCCGAGGGACCGCGCCAGCGCCGCCATTTCAAGCGCGGCCCGGGCGAACTCCGCCCCGCGGCTGATGGCGCCAAGGCACCGCTCCTCCGCCTGCTTCAGGTTGTCCACCACCATCACGCCATTGATGACCGGGGTGCCCGTGGTCAGGGCGACCTGTTGCAGGGCTTGCGAAACGCTCTGCCCGACCATCTCGTGGTGATTGGTGTCGCCCGCGATCAGCACGCCCAGCCCGATGACACAATGGCAGCCCTTCCGGCGGGCCAGGGCCTGCGCGGCCCACGGCACCTCGTGCGAGCCGGGCACGCGGACCACGGTGAGGCGCTTCTCCTTCACGCCGGCCGCCGTCAGCTTTTCGTAGACCGTGTGCAGCAGGGCATCCACCAGCGGGGAATTGAAACGCGCCGCCACGATGCCGAGGGAAAATGGCGCACCATCCTGCTTGATTGGCGTGGGGGCGGAGAGGCTCATGGAGGGTTCAAGGCAGGTAGTAACGGCCGGGGCGGCAACCTAATTCTCACACCGGGATCTGTTCCACGATTTCGAGACCATAGCCGTCGAGGCCCACGACCCGGCGCTGCGAGTGCGCCAGCAGCCGGATCTTGCGCAGCCCGAGCGCGGTCAGGATCTGCGCGCCGATGCCGTAGTCGCGCAGATTGGTCCGATGTCCCTCCACGGGCCTGGCCTCGCCGAGCAATGCATTCTGCATCCGGCCGGTCTGCTCCATGTAGACGATGACCCCGTGGCCCGCCTTCGCCACATGCTCCAGCGAGGCCAGCAGCGAGCGGTGGCTGTCCATGTCCGTCGCGTGAAACACGTCGCTGAGCAGGTTCTCGGTATGCACGCGCACCAGCGTGGGTGCGGCGTCGAGTTTCCCCTTGGTGAAGGCGAAATGGTGTCGTCCATCCACTTTGCTGCGGAAAATGTGCAGTTGGAACTCGCCGTATTCCGACGCGAACGGGCGCTGCGCCAGCAGTTCGACCAGCTGCTCCCGCTGGTGCCGGTATTCGATCAACGCGGCGATGGAGACGAGCGGCAGCTTGTGCCGTTGCTTGAACTCCACCAGCTCGGGCAGCCGCGCCATCGTGCCGTCCTCGCTAAGGACTTCGCAGATGACGCCGGCCGGTTTCAACCCGGCCATCGCGGCGAGATCCACGGCCGCTTCCGTGTGGCCGGCGCGCTCAAGCACGCCGCCGGGCCGCGAACAAAGCGGAAAAATATGCCCTGGCTGCACCAGCTCATTCGGCCCGGTGGCGGGATTGGCCAGCAACTGGATGGTGCGCGCCCGGTCGAAGGCGCTGATGCCGGTCGTGATGCCCTGCGCCGCATCCACCGAAACCGTGAACGCCGTGCGGTGCGACTCGCGGTTCTGCTGCACCATGGGATTGATGCCCAGCCGCTTCAATTGCGGCTCGGCCATCGGCACGCAAATCAGTCCGCGCGCGTGGCGGATCATCATGTTGACCAGCTCCGGAGTGACCTTTTCCGCCGCCATGACGAGATCCCCCTCGTTCTCCCGGCCCTCGTCATCCGTCACGATGACGACGCCCCCGGCCGCAATCGCGTGGAGCGCGGTTTCAATGGAGTCAAAGGGAGCGTGGGCGGACATGGCGTGAGGGACCAGCATTTGCATCCCACCCGCCGCTGTCAAATCCGTGCGTGCGCGGATTTGGGCGTCTGCCGCGGATCAGCGGGTTTGCGCGCGGACAATGCGCCCGTTCAACCGTGGAAGGGCACGACGAATGATTCCACGGCCTTGGCTTCGGCGCCCTCGCCTTGCAGGAGGGTGAGATAGACGTTGAAGGTGAACGGAGGCACGACGGGCTTCGCGCCCACGAGGGCCGTGCCGCTGCCGTTAAGCACCGTGCGGTTGTCACCCGGAGAGCGCGGATTGGGCCACTTGGCTGTCGCCCGGGTCACATCGACCGCCATCGGCTTCTTCTTCTTGTCGTAGAAGGTGAGCTTGAAATTGCCTCCAACCACTTCGAACCCGAGAAAAGTGCCGTTGGCCCGCGCAATGGTCACACCGGGGATTTTGGGTTCTGCCACTTTCTTATCGTCCTTCTTGGCCGGGGTCTTCGCCGTCACTCCCGACGTGGTCGGCACGGCCTTGGGATCGGCTGGCTTGGCGGCGGACGGCGCGGCGTCGGTGGTCTTGGCCGCTGGCGGGGTCTGGGCCTGGATCAGGCTGGCGGTAAACAATACCGCGACAGAAACGGCGATTCTCTTCATGCCGGCACCATACTCCATGCCTCGCATGGCGCAAGCCCCCGCTGGTCTGCCCGCCGGCTTTGACAGAGGTTTCACCGCTGGGAAACGCCGTGAGTGTAGATCGTGCTCTATGCCCGCCACGTCGGGGACAAACCCCGGCCTACATCAGGGATGTCGCTGCCTTTCCCGCAACTCTTTCCACCTGGCCAACCGCTCGGCAATTTTCGCCTCCCACCCGGCCGTCTTGGGCGTGTAAAGCGTCAGCGGCTTTTCGAGATACGCCTGCCCGGAAATTCCCTCGGGATAGTCGTGGCTGTATCGGTAACCCTTGCCATGGCCGGCCTGTTTGCTGGCCATGCCGCTCTTGTCCCGCAGCGGCAGCGGCACTGCTTGCACCGGTTGCTCGGCGAGCACCCGACGCGCCTCACCCAGCGCCATGGTCGCCGAATTGCTTTTCGGCGCCGTCGCAATGTAGAGCGTCGCGTGCGCCAGCGTCAGCTCCGCCTCGGGGAGCCCGATGAAATCGCACGCGTGGTGCGCCGCCACCGTCAGCGGTAGCGCCTGCGGGTCGGCCAACCCGACGTCTTCGCTGGCGAGGATCACCAGCCGCCGCGCGATGAAGCGCGGGTCCTCGCCGCCGGCCAGCATCTTCGCCAGCCAATACAGCGCCGCGTCCGGGTCGCCCCCGCGGCAGCTCTTGATGAAGGCCGAGATGGTGTCGTAGTGCTCGTCCTCGTCGGCGTCGTAGCGAATCCGCCGCTCGCGGGCGAACAGCTCCAGCTCCTTTTCCGTGATGGCGGCGCCCTCCGGCAGGCTGAGCGAGATGACCTCCAGGGCATTCAACGCCCGGCGCAGGTCGCCGTCGCACAGCACGGCCAGGTCCGTGAGCATCTTGTCCTCCGCCGTCTGGCCGCGGGCGCCGAGCCCGCGCTCGCGGTCCGTCAGCGCCGACCGCAGCACGCCGGCCACCTCGGCCGTCGCGAGCGGCTCGAGCCGGAACAGGTGGCTGCGGCTGAGCAGCGGCGGGTTCACATAAAAGCCGGGATTGTGCGTGGTCGCCCCGATCAGCCGCACCGTCCCCTCCTCCACGTCGGGCAACAGCAGGTCCTGCTGCGACTTGTTGAAGCGGTGCAGCTCGTCGATGAACAGGATCGTCGCAGCCTCCGGTTGTCGCCGGGCATCGGCGAGGATTTCGCGCAGCTCCGCGACGTTGGACATCACGGCGTTGACGCGCACGAACCGGCTCTTCGTTTCGCGGGCGATGACCTCGGCCAGGCTCGTCTTGCCGCAGCCGGGCGGGCCGTAAAACATCAGGCTGCCGAACCGGTTGCTGGCGATCAGCCGCGGCAGGAGGTTGCCGGACTTGAGGATGTGCGTCTGGCCGACCACTTCCCCCAACGAGCGTGGGCGCATCCGCGCCGCGAGGGGTTGGTGCGCGGCCGGTTTGGCGGACAGCGCCGCGCCGGGGCGCAGGGGTTCCTCGCCAAAGAGTGAGCCGGAATCGTCGGGGGAGCGCGCCATGAGTCCCGACAGGTTGGGGATGCGCCTTGGAGAAACAAGTTTGAAGGCAGCCCGGAAAGCTGTTCGGTTGGGTTATCTGCCCCGCGGGCCAAGGCGCAGCTCCTCATGCCTTCGCCCGCCCTGCATCTCCGCGCGCCGCTCCTGTGGCTGTTGCTGCCGCTGATGGCCGGCCTCACCGCCGCCCGACTCTGGCCGCCGCCCGCCGCCGGCCTGTGGTCGCTCGTGCTGGTGGCCGCCAGCCTCAGCGTCGCCGCAATCAGGTTTGCGTTGCGGCCGGGCAAATCCGCCGGCCTGGCGTGGGGCCTGAGCCTGACCCTATCCGGCGCGCTCGGCGGTTTTGCCTTCCTTCATCTCCGCCAGCCGCATTTGCAGGAATGGACCGGGCGTCCGCCGCGTGAAGTGACGGTGACGCTCGAAGTGCTGCAGACCTTCCCCGCTTCACCGCAGGCGCGCAGCCTGACCGGCCTCGGCCGGATTGCCGGCACCGGGGAATCCGACCGCGAGCTGATGGGGCGGCGCGTCTACTTCTCCGCCATCCGCCGGATCAGTGTCCCTCCCCAGCGCTCAGGGCGCTATCTGGTGCAGGGCGTCATCGAATCCCTGCCGCGCGAGCCGGCCGGGACGGGCTTCAACGACTACCTCGAAAATCTCGGCATCCGTCAAAAACTCATCCGGGCGCACCTCCAGCGCGAAGTGCAACCACCAGGCCGGTTCCGGCGTTTCTGCAGCCGGGCGGAGGACCGGCTGGAGACCATCCTCCGGCGCGGCCTGGAAAAACACCCGCAGACCATGTCGCTCTACCTGGCCATGCTGCTGGGCGAAAAGGCCGTGTTGTCGGACGACCAGCAAAACGCGTTCATGCGCAGCGGCACGTTCCACATCTTCTCCATCAGCGGTCTGCACGTCGGAGTCATCGCCGGCGCCATTTACGGCGTGTTCAACCTGCTCCGGGTGCCGCGCCGGCCCACGGCCGTGCTCAGCCTGCTGGTCCTGTGGCTCTACGTGCAGATCACCGGGGCGAGTTCGCCAGCCGAGCGTTCGTTCATCATGATCGCCTTTCTGCTCGCCTCGCAGGTTTTCCGGCTGCCGGGCAATCCCCTGGCGGCGCTCGCGGCGGCCGCCCTGGTGACGCTGCTGCTCGATCCGCTGCAACTGTTCAGCACGGGTTTCCAGATGTCCTACACTGTCGTGGTGGCCCTCGTGGTGATGGGGCTGCCGCTGAGCGAGAAATGGCTGGCGGCATGGCGGCCATTCTCCCTCTTGCCGAAACCGGACTGGCGCTGG
>JAYVZM010000294.1:0-10242 GCA_043783345.1 Verrucomicrobiota bacterium | reverse complement strand
GGCCGTAGTTGGTCATGTAGCGAGGGTGGGCGCGGCGCCAGCGTTTAAGGTAGGCGCGGAGTTTGGCTTTGGATTTGTAGGGCATGGGATGGATTGGCTGAAATTGTGGTGCAGTGGTGGCTCGAACCTTGAGCAGGACTGGCTCGAGGCTTTGATATCGCTGCCACCTCCGTTGGTCCATGCGTGCTTCATCAGTCCGCACTTGATGAACACATTGCCGGCGCGCGTCCGGGTGCGCGTGAGGTGGATGCAGTCGCGGCACTGCTTGTCCTTCGGGCCTGAACCGGGCGGAGCCGCGTGTCCGGTCTTCTTCGGGCGCTTCGGCTTGCCGTAGGATTCGGCGTGGCTGATGGGCTCGCTGAACAGGTTGAGCTGGGATGGTGGTGATTCAGGCATGGGATTGTTTGTCGAGGGCGGCGTCGATCACCTCCTGCTTGGCGACGATGTTCCGGGCCATGTGCGCGTCGATCGTGCCGGTCACGATCAGGTGCTCGACGAGGACGTTGTCGCGCTGGCCGATGCGGTGGGCGCGGTCCTCGGCCTGCGTGACGTTGCCGGGCACGTCATCGAGTTCGACCATGATGACGCGGCTCGCGGCGGTCAGGGTGTGGCCCGTGCCCATCGTGATGATGTTGCCGACGATGACTTGGATGGCCGGCGAGTGCTGAAACGAATCGACGGCGACCTGCCGATCCTGCTGCGGTGTCGAGCCGTTCATGCCGACGGCGCGCGGGCCGAAGTGGGCGCGCAGCAGGGTGTAGACCTCGACGTGCCAGCAGAAGACGATGACCTTGCCGCTTTCCTCCACGGCGTCGTCGAGGTAGGAGAGGACCGCGGGCATCTGGACCTTCGCGATGGCGCAGCGCTTGCGGTAGGTCGCGCGCTGGCCGACGATGGGCTTGGTGAGCAGCGAATCGACGTGCGACTGGTATTCCTCCTCGGAACTGAACTGCGCGCGCTCCTCCTTCGCGAGTTCGAGCATTTCCCCGGTTGGCGCGAACTCCACGACGCGGCGCGTCTTCGGCGGCAGTTCGGTGAGGACGTCGCGCTTGAGCCGGCGGATCATGATCGAGCTGCGCAGCCTGTCCTGCAATTCCTCGAGGTTCGAGGCTCCGTCGCAGTTGAATGCGTTGTGCGCTCCGGCGTCGCAGTAGCGTGCCGCGTATTTCCACCACGAGGACCAGTTGATCGGGTCGAGGAAGTTGATGAGCGGGTAAAGTTCCTTTGGCCGGTTGCAGATGGGGGTGCCGGTGAGCAGGGCTTTGAACTTGGCCGTGACCGGCGGAAGGTCGGTCAGCCCTTCCTTCTTTTTGAAGCGGTAGCCGAAAACCACCTGCGTGCGCTTGGCGTCCGGGTTTTTCAGGTAGTGGGCCTCGTCGCAGATCAGGTAGTCCCACTCCGTGTCGCGGATGGCGTCGCGGTGCTTGGCGATGACGTCGTAGTTGATGATGATGACGGCGTCGAGCAGCTCGGGGAATACCTTGCTGTCCGCGATGAAGATCGTGCGCTTGCGCACCAGCCAGCGTTCAAGTTCCCGGCGCCAGTTCAGTTTCAACGAAGCCGGGCAGATGACGAGGATGCGCTTGATCTCGGGGATGCAATTTATCACCCCGATGGCTTGGCAGGTCTTGCCAAGTCCGGGCTCGTCCGCGAAGAGCGTTGCGCGGCGCGTGAGCGAGAATGCGATCCCGGCCTTCTGAAAAGGGAAATACTCCATGCCGGGTGGGCGCGGCAGGTCGGCGTCGTGCGAGGTGGCGCGACTCATGTCCTTCGCGAGTTCGCGCTGCACGATGATGTGCTGGGGCACGAGTTCCCACTTCGTGACGAACCACGGGCCGGTGACGCGCGGCCATTGCGTGAGGGTGTAGCCGAGCTTGTAGAGGGACGGGCCTTCGCGCTTGAAAAGCTCGTGCGCGTAGCCGTTGGCGATCGCGACCGTCTTCAGGCGCGGTCCCTTGCTCGTCTTCACCTCTTCGGTCTTGCGCCAGCGCAGCGAGCCGAGGATGTCGTCCCGCGTCGGCGGTTTGACGCGCGGTGGCGGCGGCGCGTTGAAGGTGTCGTCGATGTCGGTGCTGCTCATCGGACTGGCCGTTCAACCTGGTAGATTTCCGCGACCGTGCCGAGGTAGGTAGATTTCGTTGGATTTTTCATCGTGAATCGTGGGTGAAGGCCAAGAGCAGGGATGGGATTTTTCGCACAGTCTAGATCAAAGTGACCGTGATCTCAGTCCGCTCCTCTTTTTTATGACGGACCTTTTTCTGAGTCGTGACGATGTGGCATCGTCCTGGCTCGTCGGAAGGCAGGATTCCGGCGTAGCGCAGGGCGTCGACGTGGAATTTTTCACACAAATTGTCCTCGTCGAGTTCCCGGCGGCGGTAGCTGACAACGCTGACAAGACGCTTTCTTGTATCGCACGTTTTAGCCGGTGCTGCTTTCTCCAGCTTGATCGGCAAATCACGTTCCACGACGGGAGCGGGTGCCACACCGTCAGCCGGAAACAGTCCGGCGTTGAGCCGGCGGACTCCGGGGCTGCACTTGGCGAGGACGTCGTCGAGGGAGAGGCGGGGCATGGCATGGTTTGCGGGTGCGGTTATCTGCTGGGCGGAGGTGGAACAGTGTTAGGCTTCATAAACACGCGTGCGCTCAGTGCTCGCGTTCAATTCTTGTGTTGCATTCACGCTCATAGGTTTTTGTCCCCGCCGTGGCTCAGTTCTACGTTGGCCGGAAGATCAGAGCTGCCGTCGTAGCAGCCGCAGGGGACGTGCGCCGGTTCGATGTCGTTCCAAAGTCTTGCCTGCGCTTTGTCCATCGCCAGCCAGTCACGCCAGCGGTTCTTCGCGCCGCCAAGCCCGCGGTGCGTTGTCGTGTTCGACTGCGCCGCGTCCTCGATGGCCAGAGCGCGAGCGAGCATTTCGGGGTATTCCTCGCGCAGTTTCATCACCTCTCGTCGCTTCATTGCCGGGCAGAAGTAGCACGACGATTTGCCTGGCTGCGGTAGCCCGTGGCGCTCGATTGCCGCCGCGCAGTCATCGCGCTTCCAGCCCCACTCGACCAGCGGATACCAGTGGCGGACGTAGAGCCCGCTCTTGATTGGCTTCGTGGCCATGTGCTCCGCTTTCACGCGATGGCCTTCGCCAGCGTCGAAGCCGATTGCC
This sequence comes from Verrucomicrobiota bacterium, assembly GCA_043783345.1. Classification (GTDB taxonomy): domain Bacteria; phylum Verrucomicrobiota; class Verrucomicrobiia; order Opitutales; family Opitutaceae; genus Lacunisphaera. The sequence goes on along the minus strand of JAYVZM010000294.1, from coordinate 7,087 downwards.
TTGATCGCATGCGTCACTCCCGCTGCTTTCATCGCAGGTTTCAGAGCGCGGTCTTGCGGCTCGTGCTTGTATTTCACCGAGCAGGATCGGTGGCCATAGGCGAGGCTCGGCATCTGGCCGTGCCGCTTGCACTGGCCTTCCAGTCCCTCGAATTTCCCTTGGTAGAGTTTGCGGACGGTGAGCAGGTCGATTCCCCACCACGTCTGCACTTGGGCGCGCATCATGGCTACGTGCTCGTAGGTGTGGGGCATCTCCGCGCCCGTGTCCGCGAAGGTTATGAGCGAGGGCCGGATTCCGCGCTCGCGCATTCCGCAGAGCATGGCCGTCGAGTTTGTCCCGCCGCCAAAAGACACGGCCAACCAGACGTCCGAGCCCACGACCACAGCGGGTTCTTGGTGGTCGGGCACTGGTCCGGCTTGCGAAGCCAGCTCGAAATTCGCGCTGTGGTCGTGGGTCATCAGGGTTCTTATTTCAGGTAGCCAAGGGCGCGCGCCAAGCCCGGCTCGCGGTGGATCGTGTGGTGGCAGGTTCGGCACACGGCCATCCAGTCGGACGTGTCGTTCAGGCGCTTGCCGTGACGTTTGTCCTTGTGGTGGATGTCCGTGGCTGGGGCGGCGCATCCCTGTGCCTCGCAGATCGGGTGCTCGCGAAGGAACGTCTTTCTCAGGGTGTAATAGACTCCGAGTTCCGCGGCTCGCTTCACCGAAACCTTGCGCGGCTTAGAGGTGCGCTTGAGCGGTGTTTTTCTTTGCATGGGAGATGGCGCGGGCGGCGATGACGGAGAATTGACGGTAGGCGTCGACGATGTGCTGGCAGCGCAGCGCGTCGTCCGGGTGCTGGTTCTTTCTGAGTTTCACGAGGCCGGCGGCGACCGCGGAATCGGCTGTGGCGAAGCTGGCGAGGAACGGCTCGAGCTTGAACTGGAAGTGTTCGCAACTGCACCGGCCGTTCAGCTCGTAGGCGTCGAGATCGACCATGTGCGCTTCGTGCGGCCGGCTGCGGCTTGGCATGGTGAACCTGAGCGCGCAGTCAAAGACGCTGGCTGGCGTCGGCTGGTCGATTTGAAATGATGGCATGATGACGGGTTCGAGATTATGTTTTGCACTCGAATCAGCGTGGCGATGGCTGCTTCGAGTTTGGTGCGATCGGCGTTTTTCGGGAGGCAGGCGACGGCGTGGTGGTGCCAGCCGATTTCGGCGCGGATTTGGAGTTTGATCGCGCGCAGGCGCTGGCTGGCCGTCGATCGTTTAGCCAAGTCGCACCTCGATGCCGAAACGCACCCCGTCGCGGTTCGCGTAGGCGCGGAACAGGGTCGCGATGGCGTCCTTGATGGTCATGGGGTGTTCCGTGTCGGAGCGCGATTCGGTAAGGAACTTGATGTCGTCGGCGTCCCGCACTGTGATGTGGAAATCGTAGTGCTGGTCGATCGACACCACGGTGTTCGTGAACTGCCCGATGCCCATGCTCTCGAGTAGCTCGCAAAGTAAGTCCCTGGCCGGGATGCAGTCGTAGATGACAGCTTCGCGGCGTGCCATGCGTTCCCGGCGCGGGGCCGGCTCGGGCTCGATGAAGCGGCGCAGGATGTAGAGCGTCTCCGAAGAACGGCCCAGCTCGGCGATGATCAGGCGCAGCGCGTCGTAGTGGCTCCCTCCCTTGCCGACGAGTTTCGCGTGGTCGTCGGCGTGGGCCTGCATCGTCCAGTAAACGCAGCCGGGGAATTCCTTGAGGCTGATCATCAGGGACCGCGGGTGTTCGATGAAGCGTTCGACGAGGCGGCGGATGAGCGCTTCGTTTTTTTGCACGATGATGGAATGGGCTGTCGTTTGAATGGGCATGATTCGTGGTTTTCGGGTGGTGAAGGTGAAAAGCGGTCCCGACCGCGAGCATCGGGACCGCGCGGGCCGGCGTCAGTCTTTTTTCGCGCGCTTCTTTTTCTTCGGTGGCGTGTCGGCGTCGTTTTCCGACTCCGGCGTGACCTCTCCGTCGGTGTCGGCCGGCGGGAGCGCGGGCGACTCCTGCGGTTCATCCGGCGGCGCGCTGTTCTCTTTCTCGAAACCCTTCACGTCGAACACCACTCCCATGTCCTCGTCTAGGAATTCGCCTTGGTTCAGGTCGTGGGTCTGCGGCTTGCCCTTCGTTTCGTGCTTCACGCTGAATCCGAGTTTGTGGGCGGCGATGGTCGCGACGGTCGGCGCCGTCATGTCGATCGTGAACGCGAAGGACAGCGCGACCTGGGCCTTGCCGCGTTCCTCCGCTCCCTCCTCCATCGCGGTCTTCATGACCATCTTGAAGTTGGCGGCGAGGTGGCGCTTGAGCTGCATCGACAGCATATTTTGCAGCGATAGGAACAGCGCCACACCGTCCCGCTTGCTCCCGTTCCAATTTTCGGAGACGAGGATGTTTTGAATGGACGTGATGTCGCCTACGTCGTCGAGGTTGTAGGTGCGGCCTCGGATTGTGACTGTCGGTTTCTTGCTCATATGATTTCGTGTTTTTTGGTTTTGGTTGTTCCGGCTTTTGCCGGTTAAAGTGCTCGGACGATGTCCTTCCGGATGTCGGTCGCGAGGTCAAACCAGTCGCGGTCGATGACGATGGCCCATGTCTCGACCGATGCCTTCATGGCCATGCGCGCGGCCTCGCTGGTGCGCCAGCCGGTCGGCTCGACGTAGATGTCCAGCTTCGTCTTCTGCGGTCCGGTCGCGAACTCGCTCCAGTGCTTGGCGATGGCTTTGGCCGTGCAGGTCCACGTCGGGTGGCGCCGGCGATAGGCGTCGGTGACGCGGTTGATGTCCGTGACCGTCACGGCTGGGCATGCCTCGCGGATGTCGGCCAGCGCGACTCCGACGACTCGCGCGCCGTCGCGCGTGAGCTGGCCCACGTCCTGGCATCCCGTCGCGAGCGCGAGGGCGTTGAATAGCTCGTTTTGCGGGCGGTCGGTGGGCTTCGCGCGAGGCCTGCGCTTGTTCATCATCTTGTGCTCGGCGATGGCAATGTCCACCACGGCCAGCCAGCGTTCCTTGCTGAGTGGGGCGCGCTTTCGCTCGGCGTCGAGCCGCTCGTAAATGAAAAGGGAGAGGGCGCTCATGGTGCATTTCCTCCTTACTGCATCTCCGCGATGAAGCGGCTCGGCTGGTGAGTCACGATCTGTCCCCACGTCGTCGTGCGGTTGATGGCGCTGGTGATGGCGACGTAGCTGCGCGCGCGCGTGATGGCGACGTAGGCGAGCCGGCGCTCTTCCTCGATGTCCAACACTCCCCATCTGGGCTTGCCGGGGATGATCTCGTCCTCGAATCCGGCGAGGAAAACGGAGTCGAACTCCCGGCCCTTGCTGGCGTGGATCGTCATCACCTGCACCCCGTGTGCGGTGGCGTCCATTGGCTTTGTTTCCGGGTAGAAACTGGCGACGGCCAGAGCGAGTTCGGCCGGGGTGGCGTCGGCGGTGAGCGTCATGGCGATCTCGGAGATCAGCATGGCGCTTTCACGGTCGATTCTGCAGTGAACCTCGGCAACGATCTGCGCGGCCGTTTCGTGCGTCGGTAGCCGCAGACGATAGGCGTTTATGCTCATTCCCGCTGCGGCCGCTTTGCTTCGTATCATTGCCGCGGTGGTGGTGGGGTTGTGTTTTTGCAGGTAAAACATGGCCAGCATATTGTTCTCGGGGTTCACGAGCAGCTCGACGAGTGCTTTGGCGCGCGGCCAGTCTCTGGGCAGGGTGCTGCGTTCACGCTCCACCACCGGCAGTCCGGCGGCTTTGAGTCCCTGCTGAATCTCGAACGCGATGGCGTTGGTGCGGCAGAGGACGGCGATCTCCTTTCCGGGATTCAGTCGGATGGCCTCGGCGATCATCGCGATTTCCTGACCGGCGTTTTGGGCTGGCGGCAGTTTCAACACCACTCCTCCAGCGCCATTGTGACTGGCCGTCGTCTTTTCGATCCGGTTCGAGTTGTGCTCGATGAGGCTCTGGGCGGCGGCGCAAATTTCACTGCGTGATCGAAAGTTGGTTTCGAGTTTGATGACCTCGCAGCCTATGCGGCACGCGAGGTTCATCATGCCGTCGAGGGAGCCTCCGCGAAATCCGTAGATGGCTTGGTCCGGGTCGCCGACAAAAAATTTACTGTTGATCGGCAGCGATTCGTAGATCGACCAATCGATTTCGGCGCTGTCCTGGACCTCGTCGACGAAGAGGTAGGCGTAGGCGTTGGCGATCATGGCGCGCTGTTCCCAGCCCGTCGTGAGCATCCGGTTGAACTCAGTCAGGATCGAATCGAAATCCAGCAGTCCGTGTTCGACCAGTTCGTCGTAGTAGGCGGAAATCACGGTTTCGGCCACGCTCATCCGCACGTCGCGAACCGGCCGACCCAGCGCCTTCAACTCGAGCAGGTCGTCCATTTTCGTTTTGCAGCCAAGCGAGGCGGCAAATCCGGCGAGGATGTCTTTGGCCGATTCCGGCGAGATGATGCTCATCCGTTGCCCGTAGCCGAAGGCCGTTCCGTGCTCCTTGAGCATTTTCATGGCGAAGCTGTGGAGCGTGCCGACGTGGCCGAGTTTGTGCGTGAACCCGAGCCGCTTGTCGATTTCGCGGGCGGCGGCGTTGGTGAACGTGATGGCGACGATTCCGCGCGGGTCACTCCCGCTTGCGATCAGGTTCTCGATCCGGGCAATCGTGGTCGCGGTTTTGCCCGATCCGGGGCCGGCCACCACCAGAATCTGGTTGTGGCGGCTGTTGATGGCGCAGTGCTGGCTGGTTGTTGGATTTTTCATCGTGATTCGTGAGTTGGGTTGGTTAAGAAAGGTTGGTGATCTTGAGTTTATTGGCCGTCTCGGGACCGGCCAGGGATGTTGTCAGTGGCATGATGCCGATGAACTGGTCGATCGTGCCGCTGCTGACCGCGCTGTCCGCCGCACGGAGCAACTTCTCGATGTTCTCCGGGTCGAGCCGGCCCAGCTCGTCCATGATCATGAGCTTGACCGGGCATTTGCTGGCGAGGGCGGCTTGGATTGCGGCGTAGGTCAGGAGCTTCTCCGTGCCGGAAAATGTGCGGTGCGTCACCCACACCCCGGAGCGCCACGTGCCGATTTCTCCGTCGTGATAGGCGATGGGCGTTTGCAGCACCGTGCCGAAAAGGCTGTTCGCGGTTTCGAGCAGCGGTTTGAACGCGACGGCGACCATCTCGGCCTGAATCTCGCGCAGGCGTTTGCCGGCGGAGGTCAGCTCGGCCAGCTCCTCTTTGGCCTTGTCGCGCTCCAGTTCGGCTTCGGCGAGGCGTTTCTTGTCTTGTTCTCGCCCCATCGCGGATTTGCGCGCGGAGTCGATCTGCGCGAGTTCGTTGTTGGCGTTGCGCACGGCCGTGTCCGCCGTCTGGTAGTCCGTGGCGATCTGCGCGGTGTCGCCGCTCGTCAGGCCGGCCAGCTCCTGCTCCTTGGCGGCGATCAGGGCGAGAGCGTTCTCGCGGGCCGTGCCCTGTGCTTCGGCTGCGGTGATGGCCTTGCGGAGGCTCGCGATGGTGTCGGTGTTGTTGCGGGCCTCGACCAGTTTGGCGCGCAGGCGGTCGAGTTCTTCGGTTTGATCGGTCTGTTTGGTGGCGAGTTCTTGGTCGGCCAGAACGAGGGAACTGTGCTGCTTGAGCATCTCGTCTTCTTTTTTACGTTTCCAGTCGGTGTTGTCGGCTCCGCAGAACGGGCAGCATGTTTTGCTTGAAATGCCAGCCATCTCGACGCTGATGCGGCTACGCGCGGTCACGTTGGCGTCGCGTTGCTGCTGCGTGGCTCGGACGGCCATTGTCAGCTCACGCTCCGCTGCCACCACCTTCTCGATTCCTGTGGGCTCTGCGATGCCTTCGAGTTTGGATGTCAGGCCCACGATGTCCCCTGCCAGCTTGGTTCGCTCCTGTTCGAGTTGTGCCTTGGCGGCGATCTCGCGGGTCAGTTGCTCGCGGCGTTCTTTCGAGCGGATATTCTGCTGGTAGATCGCGTGGAGCTGGCCGCGCTCGTTGCCGAGCTTCTCGAGCTTCTTCACCAGCACGGCGCGGTCCGCGTCGAGTCTGGTCAGCGGCACGCTCTGCTCGTCCGCGGCGCGCAGGCCGGCGATGCCCTGGGTCGTCTTCTCCATTTTTGCGACGTGCTCCTTGGCAGACTTCACGGCTCCCGTGAGGTAGATGATCGCGGCGTCGATGAACTCCTGCGGGTTGGCCGTAGGTGGCAAATGGTGGCTCACGAGCTTGCCGATCTCGTCGTCGATCTTGATCGGTGCGCCAGGCATCGGGATGTTGGCGAAAATATAGTTCACGCGCTCGCGGTCGCTGAGCGCGAAATATGTCTCGGCGTTGAGCATGACCGTGAACTGTGCGGCCTCATCGAACTCGCGCGGGACGTTGTCATCGCTTTTCACGGTGCCTCCTTGCAGGTAGCGGCGGCGCCGGATTTCCACTCCGTTGTCGAGCGTGCCGGTGACGGTCATCTCTCGTCCGCTGGCGAGTCCGAAAGTAGCCGCGGCCGTCTTGCCAAGCTCGGGCAGGTAGCCGAGCAGCAGGAAACGGATGGCGTCGGTCCGGGCGGTCTTGCCCGCGAAGTTGGAGCCGACGAGGAAATTGATGTCGGCGAGGTCGAGCGTGAAGGACTGGCCCTTGAACGCGGTGGCGGTGATTTTCGTGAGCTTCATGTGATCGTGTTTTTTGATGGTGAACCTTTGGCACCGGAAAAGCCGGCCGCGGTGAAGCGGGCCGGCTGGATTGTTCCACTGGGACAGTGCGGTCAGAACGGAACATCCTCCGGGTCTTGATCGCTGCTGGCCGGCGCGGGTGCCGGGCGAGGCGCGGGCGCCACTGGCGGCGGCAGGTGGCCGGTGGGCGCGGCCGGCTTCGTCAGCGAGACCCGGATCGCCCACACCATGTCGGTGCCGAATTGAACCTCGCGCGGGGCGAGGATGATTTGTTTTCCGATCCAGCCGTCGGTGTCGTCGCCGTAAAGCGAAGCGATGACCTTCGCGTTCGTTTTGTTGCAGACGAACTTCTTCGTCTTACCGACCATTCCGATCATGATCTTGGTGTCCTTGTCGCGGCCTTGGCCGATCTCTTCGATCTTGGCCGAG
>JAYVZM010000293.1:0-4110 GCA_043783345.1 Verrucomicrobiota bacterium | reverse complement strand
CGCTGCGCCTCACGGCTTCGACGAACAGCACTGAAGTTCATTGGCGAGTTCCACGCAAGCCCGACGGCTTGCTGTCTAGTCTCAGAATGACAAACCGGGACTACTTCACCATGAAACTCCACTCGGCCGCGGGGCCTCTCGCGACGATGCGCATCTGGTAGCGGCCCGGCGGGAGGCTGGCCGTCGGAAAACTTATCCAGTAGGTCGAGTCGTTCCAGCGGCTCTTGAGTTCCTTGCCCGGCAGCGGTTCGGTGGAGGGAATCAGCACGAGCTCGTTGCCTTTGCGGTAGAGGGTGAGTTCGCCGACCTGTTCTTTCAGGCTGGCGAGGCTGGCCGTGAAGTAGGCCGAGTAGTCGCTGCCCTGCCGCACCGCGGTCGGCGAGACGACGCGGTCGATGGTGGCGAGCAGCTTGGGTTTCTCGGCGAACTTGGATTCGAAATCGGCCCCAAGCCCGAGAAAATCACGGGTGACCGCTGCCGGGGTGTCTGCGAGGGAGGGCGATTCGGCGGGCCGGCGGGTGTCGACCGGCAGCTTCTGCCAGCCGGCGGCGAGCAGCCGGGCGGTCGTCGCCCGGTCCTGCGCGTCCTGATAGGGGCGGTAAGCGGGGCCGGCCTTGCGGAAATACACATTGACCACCGTATAGCCGACGATGAAGACGACGATCACCGCCACGATCCATTTCATGGGCCAGGGCTTGCGCTCGGGCGGCGGGCGGCGGGATGGGGCGGTCATTTTGGGCATTTATCGCGGGGTGGGGCGGGGGGGTGCAAATACATTTGCTCCGCCATGGGGGACTTGTTCTCGTGGCGGGCCCACATGAAATATTGGTCGCAGACCTTCATTCCTACGCTCAAGGAAAGCCCGGCTGACGCCGAAATCGCCTCGCACAAGCTGCTGCTGCGCGCCGGCCTCGTGCGCAAGCTCGGCGGCGGCCTCTACACCTTCATGCCCGCCGGCCTGCGCGTCGTGCAGAAGATCAGCCAGCTCTGCCGCGAGGAGATGGACCGCGAGGGCGCGATCGAGCTCGCCATGCCCTTCATCCATCCGGCCGAGAACTGGCAGAACGGCCCGCGCTGGACGGCCGCACGCGAGATCATGTATCGGGTCGACCACGGCGGCGCCGGCAAGGGCCGCGCCAAGGAACCGGAGTTCGTGCTCGGGCCGACCCACGAGGAGGTCATCACCCCGCTGGTGAAAAACGAGATCACCAGCTACCGCGACCTGCCGAAAAATTTTTATCAGATCGGAACCAAGTTCCGGAACGAGATCCGACCGCGCTATGGCCTGATGCGCGCGCGCGAATTCATCATGAAGGACGCCTACAGCTTCGACGTGGACGACGAGCACGCGATCGAGAGCTACAACAAGATGAAGCGTGCCTACACGGCGTTTTTCTCGCGCTGCGGCCTGAAGACGGTCGCGGTCGAGGCCGACACCGGCGTGATGGGCGGCAACTTCTCCCATGAGTTCATGGTGCCGGCGCCGGTGGGCGACGACGACATCGTCTATTGCGAGGAGAGCGGCTATTCCGCGAACCGCGAGAAGGCGACGAGCGGCCTCGTGCCGAAGGACTTCACGGACGCGGCCCCGGCGGGTGCGCTTGAGGAATTCGCCACGCCCGGGATCGTGACCATCGCCGCGCTCGGCGCCGCGCCCTACAGCGTCGCCCCGGACAAGCAATTCAAGACCCTCGTCTACATGGGCGACGGCAAGCCCTTCCTCGTGGTCCTGCGCGGCTGCGACGATCTTGAGGAGGCGAAGCTCGGCGCGCTCGGCTTCCAGCTCTGGCGCGCCGCCACGCCGGAGGAAATCGAACCGGTCATGGGCGCCAAGCCGGGCAGCCTCGGCACGGTCAAGGGCACCATCAGGAATCCCGGCGCCCTGGCCGGCATCTTTGCCGACCACGCCATCCACCTCGTCGGCAACGGCACGACCGGCGCCAACAAGGACGGCTTCCATCTGCGCAATGTGAATGTCGCGCGCGACCTGCAGGTCACCTCGTGGGGCGATTTCCGCACCGTGCGCGCCGGCGAGCCCGATCCGAAGTCCGGCCAGCCACTCAAGATCGCCCGCGCCATCGAGGTGGGGCACGTCTTCAAGCTCGGCACGAAATACTCCGAGAAATTCGGTGCCGTCTACACCGACGACCAGAAGCAGTCGCACCCGATGGTGATGGGCTGTTATGGCATCGGCATCAGCCGCACACTGCAGGCCGTCATCGAGCAGAGCAACGATGCCGACGGCATCATCTGGCCCTGGGCCGTTGCGCCGTGGCAGGTGCTGGTGGTCAATCTCGACCCGCAGGACGCGGCCGCCGCTGACCTGTGCAGGAAGCTCGCAGAGATCGCCGAGGCGGCCGGGGCCGACGTGCTCATCGACGACCGCGCCGAGCGGCCGGGCGTGAAGTTCAAGGACGCCGATCTCATCGGCCTGCCGCTGCGCCTGACAGTGGGCGGCCGGGGCCTGAAGGAAGGCATTTTCGAAATGAAGTGGCGCGCCGCCAAGGAGGTCGCCAAGGTAGCCATCGCCGAAGCCGGACCCACGCTGACCCAAGCTGTGCGCTCGGCCGCCAGCCAGGCATGATTGTCGCCGAGACCAGGACCCGCCAGAGCCCCAGCCCCGCCACCGCCACCCAGCAGCAGCTGGCGGACCTCTGGCATGTGGTTGTGTTGAACGATCCGGTCAACCTGATGTCCTATGTGGTCATGGTCTTCAAAAAAGTCCTCGGATTCGACGAGTTCAAGGCGCGCAAACACATGCTTGAGGTGCATGAACAGGGCCGCTCGGTCGTCTGGTCGGGTGGGCGCGAGCAGGCGGAGGCCTACGTCTTTACCTTGCAACAGTGGCACCTGACTGCGGTGCTGGAGGCCGGTGAGTCAGCCTGATTCGGCAGGCCAATCCGCCCCGAGGTCATCGATTACTCTCTTTCCAAGCAAAATGAAGCGCGTTGAGGTCAAGCTGAACCTGGAGGCGGTCGCCCCGTTGCTCGACGTCATCAAGGACGCGGCGGACGACCTCCAGCCGACCCTGGCGGTGGAACCGCACGTGCCGGACCACGACGCGGAATTCGCCGACGGCTGGAAGAGCGAGTTGCTGCAGGGGCAGAACAGCGACATCGGCGTGTTTCTGGGGCTGTTCGGCAGCGAATTTTTCCTCACTGGCGTCGTGCCGCTCGACCCGACCAACAGCGAGGCGATCCTGCGCGCCTGCGCGGCAGTGCGGCTGCGGCTGCGCGCGAAGCACCTGGAGCCGCTGGGCGAGGAGGCGCTGGAAAGCATGGAAGTCCCGCCGGACGAGATGCCCGAGACGCAGCGGAAGGCCTTTGCCGCCTATGTCTTCCTGGCGACGCTGCAGGAGCTCATCGTGCAGCACCTCGACCCGACGGTGCTGGAGTGAGGGGTTGGCGGGACCAATGGTCCCTCCACTCGAAATTCATCGGCGGTTCGCATTTGACGGCGGGGGCGGAGCAGGTAGCTTCCTCGCCGACACCCTGCAGTGTTCGAGGTGCCCTATAAACCGCTCTTTGCCTTTGCTATAATTTGGGAGCCGCTGACAGGCGGACTGAAGCCAGGCCGTAAACCGGAAGGCTGGGGTCCGTCGGGTGGCGCCCACCTTTAACTTAAAAAGGACATGAGCCTTGGGGCGCACGGCACAGGCGGGGTGTCACTCTTTCAACCCCACCAATGAATCCCTCCTTCTATCACATCCTTCATGTTTTTTCGCTGCTGGTGTTGACGGCGCACACTTACATGGCCTTCGCCAACCCCGCCCCGGAAAACCGTAAGGGGACGATGCTAATCACGGGCAGCGCGAGCCTGCTGATGCTCGTGAGCGGATTCGGGCTTATGGCCAAGCTCTACAACGGACAGTTCCTCGGTTGGATGGTGGTCAAGCTGGTCTGTTGGCTGGGCTTCTCGGCGCTGGCCGGCATCGTCTACCGCAAGACGCATCTGCGCGGCCTGTTCAGTTTTCTCGGGCTCGTGCTGCTGCTGATCGCGCTGCTGATGGTCTACCTGAAGCCGACGTTCTGAGCGCGCCGACGCGCCATGAGCGAAACCCTCTGCGGCCTTTGGATCGGCGACGACGGCCGGGCGCACGTCAGCGTCGCG
>JAYVZM010000292.1:0-10268 GCA_043783345.1 Verrucomicrobiota bacterium | reverse complement strand
CATCGCGCAAGGGCACGCCGACGAACACCGCCTGGCCCTGGCGCCACGCGAGGGCGTTGGCCAGTGCGGTCGGGGAAAGCGCCTGCACCTCGGGGGTGGCCCCGGCCCGGACGGTGAGTTTGTCGCCGGCGGTGAGCGCCACCGGGGTGGCGGCCTGGCCGCCGGTGTCACCCGGGCGGGCCTGGACGGAGCCCTCGGTCACCGTCACCTCAAGGGACGTCAGGGATTCGGCGCGGACATTGAATTGCGTGCCCGTCACCCGGAGGGAACCGGCGGGGGTTTCCACGATGAACGGCCGGGACGGATCCTTGTGCACGGCGAAGAAGGCTTCGCCGGTGGCGAGGCGCACGTGCCGCCGGCTTCCGTCGATGTCAACCTGGAGACTGGTGCGGGCGTTGAGTTCGACGCGCGTGCCGTCGGCGAGCGTGAGGGCCCGCCGCTGCGCCACGGGGGTGGCGAGGTTCTCGAATTGGGAGGCCGGCCGGGCCAGCCAGAAAACCAGCGCGACTGCCGCAGCCGCCGTCAGCGCCACACTGGCCATCATTGGCCAGCGCGACCAGGGATGCGGCCGGGCAGTTGCAAGCGATGGCTGAACTTCCGCCGATAGTTCCCTGATGCCTGCAAGCAACGGCATTTGCTGTTCGAGGTCGGCGGAAAACTGGCAATAGTGCGAGAGGAGGGCGCGGTGGGCGGGATCCGCGGCGAGCCAGGCGTCGAGGGCAATGCGCTGGTCGGCGGACAGGACGGAGCCGTCGAGCCGGGCGGCCCACAGGGAGGCCTGCTCATCAGCGGCGGGATTCGGGTGCGGCGTGGACGCATTCATAGACGAACCTCCTGGTCGGACGGGTTGGATTGAGGGGGCGTGGCATCGGCCGGCTGGGGCAGCAGCGCGCGGCGGAGCAGCCGCAGGGCCCGCGCATGCTGTTTTTCCACGGTGCTGATCGCGATGCCGAGCTTTTGGGCGATTTCCTGGTGGGAGAGCAGGTCGATTTTTCGCAGGAGCAACACGGCGCGGCAGCCCTCGGGCAGTTGGGCGATGGCGGCCTCGAGTTGCGCCAGTTCCTGGCGGGCCATCACCTGTTGGACGACGCCGGGGGCGGTAGAGATGGCATCCACCGAAGGAGGGGTGGTGGAGATCGGGGTGATGCTGCGGCGCTTGAGCTGGTTGATGGCGAGCCGCCGGGCCGTCGTGTAGAGCAAGGCCTCGGGATTTTCCGCCGTCTGGCTTTCCACGGCCGGTTGCACGCGCAGGTAGGCGTCGTGCGCCACGTCCTGCGCGTCGGAGGTGTTGCCCAGCAGGCGCGCGAGGTAGCGCCGCAGCGGGGCGAGCGTCGCGCGATACAGGCCGGCGAAGTCGCGGCGGTTGGCGGGTTCCTCAGGCATGGAGTGGCGGTTGGGGGTTCACGCTATCACTGATGACAATCGAGGGCGATCAACCCGCCATCCAGATGGCAAAAAGAATTGGGGCCGGTTGAATCAGGCCGGCCGGCGAGCGGTCAGCCCGCGGAGGGCGCCCAGCGCGAGCAGGGCGAGGACGAACCAGCCTTCGATGGCGCCACCACCACCGCCACCACCCGAACTGCCACCTCCACCCGAGGACGGTGGCGGAGTCGTGGCGCTGACGGTGAGAGTGGCTTTGGCGCTGGTGACGCTGCCGAGGGCATTGGTGGCCACGACGGTGTAGTCGCCGGCGTCGGCGGCATTCGCGTTGGTGAAACTCAGGGTGCTGCCGGTGGCACCGGCGAAGGGGTTGCCGTTGTAATACCATTGGTAGGTCGGTTCGGGCGCGCCGGTGACGGTGACGGAGAACTGCACGCTTCCGCCGGTCGCGACACTGGCGCTTCGCGGTTGCGCGGCAATCGACGGGGCTGTTGCGCGCTGGCCTTTGAAGATCGCCTGGCCTTGGACAAGATAGAGCGTGCCCCCGGCATCGACAGCGATCCCGGACGGCTCTTGGAAAATTGTGAATACCTTCAAGGCATCGGGATTGCTCACATTTTCCCAGATCATCCCGGCCAAGGTCGAGACCACGCCGGCAGCCGAGATCTTTCGGACGCTAGTGGTCTCGCAGACGTAGAGACTACCGGAGGAATCGGCCGCAATTCCGATTGGATAGTTGAACAAAGCATTTGTGCCAGGGCCGTCATTCCACCCGCCGGAGAAAGACCTGCCGGCAAGCGTGGTCACCACCCCCGCCGGGGTGACTTGGCGGATGGTGTTGTTGGCGGAATCGGCGACGTAGAGAGTGCCGGCAGCGTCCACGGTGGCGCCGCGCGGGAAATAGAAACTCGCGCCGGTGCCGACGCCGTCGGTGACCGGAATCCGGAAGGTTCCGCCGGCGAGCAATGAAACCACACCGGCGGAAGTGACTTTGCGGATCGCATTTTGGCCGAGGTCCACGACATACACGGTTCCCGCGGCATCCACGGCGAGACCGCGGCCGCCGACGCCGGTCGCCAATGTCGTGACCACGCCGGTGGGCGTGATCTTGCGGATTCCGTTGCCACTGTCGGTGGTGTAGAGCGTTCCGCTGAGGTCGATGGCGAGACCGTCGGGCGCCAGGAAGCGCGCAGCGTTGCCCGTGCCGTCCACGTTGCCGCTCGCGTCGGGCGAACCGGCCAAGGTGGAAACGACCCCCGCCGGGGTGATCTTGCGAATCACATGGTTGCCCATGTCGGAGATGTAGACGTTACCGGTGGAATCCACCGCCACACCCTGGGGGTCCCGGAAGCGGGCGCTGGCACCCGTGCCGTTCGTGTAACCTTTGGCATATTGCTCCGCCAAGCCGGCCACGGTGGTCACGATCCCGGATGACGTAATCTTGCGGATCGTGTTGTTACCCCAATCGGCTAGATAGAGGTTGCCCGCCGCGTCGAGGGACAGGCCCTTGGGACTATAGAAGTAGGCGCTGCTTCCGAACCCGTCGATGGCCCCCACCGCTCCCGACAAACCAGCCAGGGTGGTGATCGATCCACCGGCGGTGATGCGATGGACAACCCCGCCGAAATTCTCGGCGACGTAGGTATTTCCCGCCAGATCCACCGCGATGCCTTCGGGGCCATTCAGCCCCGCTTCGCTGGCCAACGTGGAAACGTCACCCGTGGCGGTGACCTTGCGAATCGAGTTGTTGGAGGTGTCGGCCACAAACACCACGCCGCTGGCGTCCACGGTGAGACGACGCGGACCGGAGAACCGGGCCGCGCTGCCATTTCCATTCGTGCTGCCACTGAATCCGGCGGAGCCGGCGAGGGTTGTGACCACCCCGCCAGAAGTTATTTTGCGTATCGTATGATTGCCCGTATCGGCCACAAAGAGGTCGCCGTTCGGACCGATCGCCACCCCTTGCGGACGGGAAAAAAGCGCGCCGCTGCCGGTGCCATCCGCGCTGCCACTGACACTGGCCCGGCCGGCCACTGTGCTCACAACACCGGCAGAGGTGATCTTGCGGATCAGATGATTGCCGGTGTCTGCGACATACACATTGCCGGTGGCGTCCACGGTCACACCTTGCGGAGAATTAAACTTTGCGAAGCGGTCCGCGCCATCGGCGAAGCCGCCGAGCGGCGTCTGGCCGGCCACTGTGCTCACAATGCCGGCCGGGGTGATCTTGCGGATCAGATGATTGCCGGCCTCTGCCACGTAGAGATTGCCACTGGAATCCCGGGCAACATCAGCCGGTCCATCGAACCGGGCATCCCCGGCGGCCCCATCAATGCTGCCCCTGCTCGCAGTGCCAGCAAGAATGCTGAAGGCATAAGGCGTGGAAAAATCCTGAACGGCGCTCAGACGGACGGCCAACAACAGGGCCAACGTGACGACAGGGGCGGACCGGATTGATTTGGGCATGGGGGAACGGGTTTTTTGAAAAGCCGTGGCCCCCGGCTTTGTCATGAAACAAGAAAGTCCCGTCGTCGCCTGCCTGAAAGCCGAAAGCGTCGCGCCCTCGCGTAATAAGGCGAGGCGAGGCCTGCCGTTATGCGGACTTATTCCGCGTCTTCCACGCCTCGACGATCTGGCGGATGGTCTCCTCGAGCGACTGCGTGATGTCCCACGCGGGATAGTGCGCGCGCATTTTCCGCAGGTCGGAATAATAACAGATGTGGTCGCCGGCGCGGTTCTGGTCGACGTAGGTGGAGACCTGCGGCTGGCCGGTGAACTTTTCCGTGATCTTGAAGGCCTCGAGGATGGAGGTGCTGTTGGCCTTGCCGC
Source organism: Verrucomicrobiota bacterium (assembly GCA_043783345.1). Classification (GTDB taxonomy): domain Bacteria; phylum Verrucomicrobiota; class Verrucomicrobiia; order Opitutales; family Opitutaceae; genus Lacunisphaera. The sequence goes on along the minus strand of JAYVZM010000292.1, from coordinate 6,059 downwards.
CGCCGAGGTTGTAGACCTCGCCGGCGCGCGGGGCGGCGACGAACGCGGCCATGAAGCGCGCGACGTCGAGCGAGTGGATGTTGTCGCGCACCTGCTTGCCCTTATAGCCGAAAATTTTGTATTCCTTGCCCTCGAGGTTGCATTTCACGAGGTAGGAGAGGAAGCCGTGCAGCTCGACGCCGGTGTGATTGGGACCGGTGAGGCAGCCGCCGCGCAGCGCGCAGGTCGGCAGGCCGAAGTAGCGGCCGTATTCCTGGACCATCACGTCGGCGGCGACCTTCGACGCGCCGAAGAGCGAGTGCTTCGACTGATCGATGGTGAACGTCTCCGGAATGCCGTGGGCGTAGGCGGGGTCGGCGTAGTCCCAACGCGTCGCGAGTTCGGTCAGCTTGATGGCGTTGGGGGCGTCGCCGTAGACCTTGTTCGTGCTCATGTGCACGAACGGCGATTCGGGGCAGGCCTGGCGGGCGGCCTCGAGGAAGTTGAGCGTGCCGCCGGCGTTGGTGTCGAAGTCGTCGAAGGGGATGGCGGCGGCGCGATCGTGCGAGGGCTGGGCGGCGGTGTGGACGATGACGGCCGGCTTGACCGCCTTGACGAGGGCGAGGACGCCGGCGCGGTCGCGGATGTCGAGCTCATGGTGGACGAAGCCCTTGAGCTCGCGGGCGAGGCGCTGCTGGTTCCAGCGGGTGTCGCCCTGCGGGCCGAAGAAGACGGCGCGCTGGTTGTTGTCGACCCCATGGATCGTGTAGCCGAGGGAGGCGAAATAGACGCAGACCTCGGAGCCGATGAGGCCGGAGGAACCGGTGACGAGAAGGGTTTTTGGCATCACGGACGAGTGGAGGTTTCCCGTGCGGCGTTTTCAATCCTCTTCTGGCGGGACGAAGGGTCCTTTTTTTGCGCCGTCCCCAAGGGCGGCCTTGCGTTCCAGCCCCGGCCGAAGGGCAAAACTTGACGGCCACGGCGGCAAAGCACTAGGAAACGACCGGTGAATCCGACACGGAATGAAGATTAATGCGCATTGGCACTGGCCCGTGCTGGGCGGCCTCCTGCTGCTGGAATATCTCGTGCTGGACCAGGTCATCTCCCGGTATCACGCTTGGATCTACCCCCGCTGGAGCGACCAGATCCAGTATCTGACCGAAGCCTACACCGGCTATGAATTTCTCCGGGCGCACGGCATCTTCACCGGATTGTGGCGCGCCCTGGTCAATCCGTCCGCCCAGGGAACGCTGCTCGATTTTTTCGCCCTGTTGGTTTTCTCCGTGACCGGGCCATCCCGCAGCGCGGCACTGAGCGTGAACCTTTTTTATTTCATCGCCTGGCAGGCAGCGCTTTTTTTCGCCGTCATCAAGACCACGCGCTCGCGCTCGCTGGCCTTTGCGGCGGTGGGATTGCTCCTGGCCTTCCGTTCGCTGTGGTCGGGCGAGGCGGGCTCCGTGGTGGATTTCCGCCTCGATTGGGGGGCGGGTTGCGCCTTCGGCATCGCCCTCGCCTTCGCCCTGTGCACGGAGGGATTTCGCTCCACCCGCTGGTCGCTGGCGTTCGGGGCGTCCGTCGGCTTGGTCCTCGTCACGCGCTTCCTGACGGGCGCCTACTTTGGGCTGATCTTCGCCGGGTTGCTGGTCTGGTGCCTGGCCGGGCCCGGGCGCAGGCGACGCGCCGGCAATCTGCTGCTGGCCGGCCTGACCGCGGGCGTCCTCGCCGCGCCGTTCTTCTGGCTCAACCGGGAGTGGGTGTATAATTACTATCTCATCGGACATCTCACCGGCCCGGAAAGCGCCATTCGTTCGCTGCACATGGGCGTCATCCGTTCGCTGGAATGGGTGTTCGAAAACTGGACGGCGCGGCACGTCGGCGCCAGTTGGGCGTGGCTGGTGCTGGGCGCCACCCTGGGCCTGGGCGTTCCCATCGGCTTGAAATGGTGGCGCCGCTCCGCCCCGGCCCCCGATCGCCCCCCGGAGGATGCGACGGCCGGATGGGGCGTGCTGGGCGCGATCTTCTTTCTTGCGCCGGCCATCGTGCTCACGCTGCACAGCCAAAAGTCCGAACCGGTCCTGAGCATCCTGCTGCCCGGTTGCGTGGTGCTGGTGCTGGGGCTGTGGCGGCGGCCGGCCGGCCGGCCGATCCCCGCCAGCCTCGCCTGGGGGGTGCTGATGATCGGCGCTTTCCTGGCGGTGCGGGGACTGGCCCGGCCCGAGCGCGATTCCGGGTTCGACGCCGGCGCGCGGAAGGTGAACGAACTCGCAGACTACATTTATCACACGCAGCAGGCGGCGAAAATGACCGCGCCCCGCATCGGCGTGGACCAGGTTACCGACATGTTCGACGCCCAGGTCATGCGGGTGATTTGCTATGAGCGGCACCGGGTCTGGCTGGCGTTCGAGATGACGCTGCCCACCGGCATCATGGAGGAGAAACCGGAGGTGTTGCTGGAACGGGCGGCCCAAAGCGACTTCCTGTTCCTGACCGAGCAAATGCCCGGCGACGGCCACTGGCCCTACGACAAGGTGATGCGCCGCCTTTACCCTCAGCTCAAGGCCTCGTGCGAACCGAACTTCCGGCCGGTCTCGTCGTTTGCGATCTTCGACCGGCGGATGGTGCTCTACCAGCGCCGGGAGATTCCCTGAGGATTGCCGCGGTGGGCGCGATCCGGCCGCGGCATGTTCCAGCCCGGCGGATTGGCGGGAACGGCAATCAATGCCCTTGTTGGGTCAGGGCTCGAGCGGGGTGAAGCGGCGGATCCGCCAGAAGGTGAGGCCGGCGAGGGCGGCGCCGCCGGCAGCCAGCGCCAGGCTCAAGCGGAAGTATTCGGGCTGATAGCGGAAGACGACGCGATAGTGGCCGGCGGCCGGAACATAGACGCCCTTGAAGGCGTGGTTGAGACGAATGACGGGCGCATCGCTGCCGTTGATCTCGGCCCGGAAGTCGCGCGGGCTCCAGGCCTCGGTCAGCACGATGACGCCGGGGCCGGTGGCCTCCACTTCAAAACGGGTGGTGTTGGCGGTGAGCCGATAGTTGGTGGCGGGGACGACCCGGCGCGACGGGTGGTCGCTGGAGACGTTGAGCAGGGGATCGCCTGGCACGGAGTCCTTCACCCGGGCGGCAGCGAAGGGGTGCAGCTCGGTTTTGATCAGCCACAGGAGATCCTCGATGGTGACATAGTGGGCGAGACGGTCGGTGAAAAACGCTCGCGGCCAGACACCGGGGCTTTCGTAGACATCGAGATCGGCGTGGCGGGCAAGCTTCAATCCGGCCGGACTCAAGTCGTGGCTGCCGGGAGCGGCGAGGTAATAGCGGACGTTGAGGAAATCGAGAAAAGGCCGGGCCGCGGCGACTCCGGCGCCGGTCAGCTGAAGTCGCCAGTCCCAAATGCGTTCGATCGGGGCGGCCCCGCAGAGTTCGCGATAGGCTGGATTGACGAGAGCGTCAGGCCCGCTGATGCCCTCCAACCCATAGACGCCGGTCCAGCCCGGGAAGAAGTTGTTTTCAAGGCCCACCCCGCGGCTGGGTGCGGAGAGCTGGCTCTCCTGCAGCAGGCGGATGGCTTCCGAGGGCGCGTCGAAATTGACGCGCACTGTGGGCTTCACGATGTAGTCGGCGAAGCCGAGGCTGGAGGCATGCAGGCCCTGGCGCCAGTGCCAGACGAGCGCGCAAGCCAGCAGGAGAAGGCCGCCGGCCGGGGTGAGGCGGCGCTGGCGCAGCGCGTGGGTGGCCACAAGGGCGGCGACGCAGGCGGCGGCCACGCTGGCGGCCAGGGTGCCCCAGACGAATGAGGAGACGGGCAGCATTTTGCCGGCCTCAATTCCGGAGAACGTGGTGCCGGGGCCGTGGACCGCCCGGTGCGCGGCCTGGCCATAGCCGACATAGGCAAAAATGACGGCGAAGAGCAAAAGGGCGGCGATGGCGAGATCGCCCCGAGCTTCGGGCTGTCCGAGACGCTCCGCCGCGGTGGCGAGACCGACGCCAGCAAGCAGGGTCCAAAGCACGATGAGCGCGCAGGAGAAGGTATTGTCGATGTGCGCGATATTGCCGAGCAGGGGCAGGTCGCTGATCCAGCGAGGGGAAATCAGGCCGAACGCGAGTGAGAGAGGGAGGAGGCTGGCAGCGGCCAGGGCAAATGCCGCGCGGTTGCCGGCCTGACGGCGCAGCGTGGCGAGGAAGTAGAGGACGCCGAGCAGAATGAAGAAATTGGCCGACGGGTTGAAGACCCGGTCGAGGGTCGTGAGGGGCCGATAGTAGAGTTCATCGAAGAAACCCAGGAGCAGGCCCGGTTGGATTTGGGCGGCGCTGCGGGCGTCGTAGCTGGTATAGGCTTTGCCGAGGGCAGCGAGGAAGTTCACCCAGAGCGGCGCGCTGAGCAGCGCGAAGACCCCGCCCACCCAGCCGAGCAGGGCGAGCTTGGCGAGCCGGGTCCGCCAGTTTTCCCTCGCGGCGAGCAGCGTGCACAACCCGGCGAAATTGAGGATGAGCAAGAGCATGTAGGCCTCCTTCACCGTGCCGCTGACCAAGAGCATCCAATTGGCGCCGGCGAGGCCGGCCTCCAGGCCGAGGATGCGCCGGGGGCCGGCCGCACGAACGAGATGCAGCCAGCAGAGCACCACCCAGGGGGAATAGCAGAGGCTGAAGAAGGCGGGATGATTGATCCGGTAGACGAAGAACCCGATGAAAGCGCTACTGGCCGCGATGAGAAGGGCGACGGACAACCGGCCGGTCAGGAGCAGGACAGACAGGCCGAGGCCCAGCCCGAAGAGCCATTTGGCGGCGAGGTATTTCAGGTCCCAGGCCCAGGCGGCGCCATTGGCGGCGGAGACGAGCAGGTTCAGCGGATCGCCGAACATTGACTGGCCCTGGCCGAGGAGCGGGACTCCGGTGGCGTTGTAGCGGTTCCATAGGGGAAGTTCCCCGCCCAGCAGGGCGGAGCGCTGAATTTTGGAGAACGGCACATCCTGCCACATGATGGAGCCGATATCCGCGCCCTTCACGTCCGTTGACCGACTGCTGGTGTAGCCCGGCAAAGTCGGCATGCGATCATAGAGCAGGATGGTCCCCAGGTTCGGCGAGACGTAACTTTTGCCGAGGAACACGACCGGGTAGGCGCTCAGCACGACCGCGGCCGCCGTCGTCAGGGCGAGGGCGCGCCAGGGATGCGCTTGGAGCCAGCCGAGGCCGGCGGTCCAGGGCGTGCGCCAGCCCGGCAGGAACTCCAGGCCCGCGAGCAGGGCGGCCAGTCCGAGAAAAACCGGCAGCACCAGCAGCGCCCAGTCTGCGACGTAGGGCAGGGCAACATCGAGGGCTGGCTTGAAAGTCACGAGCAACTGCGGATCCTTGGCCGCGGGCAGGGGCTCGATCACCAACCGGCCACCCTCCCCCCGGAGTGTCTTGATCTGATTGAGCGCGGCAATCTCGTTGAAACCGACGGTGCGGACGATGCGGCCGCGGTGGTCGACGATTCGGAAGCTTTCGAGCACGACGCGGCCAGCGTGATCAATGGGATCGAAGCGGAATTGCCGGTATCGCCCGGTCGGAAGGGGAAGGCGGACCAAGTCCGGGCGCTGGCCAATGGGCAGGGCGCCAAGGGCCGAAAGATTTTCCCGAATACCCAGGCCGTCGTCGTAGAAAACCTGCACGGTGCCGGCAGAGTCCGAGGCGAGTCGCAGTTCCACAAAGAAGTTGGCCGCGGTGGACTGCTGCCTGGCGGCGGGCAAAAACGGGATGACCGCCACCGCGCTGAAGCAGGCGGCGGCCATGAGAGCGGGCAAGGTGAGGAATTTCATGGGGAGTTGCCGCGGGTCGGGTTCGAGAAACAACGGAAAACGAGAATGGCCGCGAGCATGACAAGTGCGGCCCCGAGCGCGAGCCCGGCCACCGGCCTGCCCATCCGGGTGGCGAGAATGGCGAAACGGGAAAGCGCGGGCACCTCCACCGGCGCACTGAAGGCCAGCCAGCCGGAAGCACTGCGATCCACTCCCGCGATGACGAAGCGGTGGCCGGGAATGCGCACATATGTTTTTTCCCAAACGTCCGGGCGCGACGGAGGAGGCACGACCGCGAGGACGCGG
>JAYVZM010000291.1:0-10281 GCA_043783345.1 Verrucomicrobiota bacterium | reverse complement strand
ACATCAGAAGGTTAAAGATTGCTCCGCAAATCGTGAGAATCAGCGCGTAGATGAATTTGGTGCTCATGGCGGGTAGATTGGGCCGGTAGGCGGGCAAGCTCAATGGCGTTGTGACAGGCGGCGCACCGGCCGGATAAGCGGCCTTAACGGTTGTCGCCATCGAGCACCCGGCCGAGGCCGCCGAGGATGGAGCCCTCCTCGCGGCCGCCGCGCCCGGTTTGGGGTGCAGCCGCCACGATGCGGGCCGCCAGCCGGCTGAACGGCAGCGATTGCAGCCAGACCTTGCCGGGTCCGCGCACGCGGGCGAAGAACAGGCCTTCGCCACCGAAGAGCGCCGTTTTGATGCCGCCGACATACTCGATGTCGTAGTCGATGGTGGGTTGCAGGGCCACGAGGCAGCCGGTGTCCACACGCAGCGTCTCGCCGGGCTGGAGCTGCCGCTCGTAGAGCGTGCCGCTGGCATGCAGGAAGGCCAGACCGTCACCCTGCAGCCGCTCCATGATGAAGCCCTCGCCGCCGAACAGACCGGCGCCGAGCCGCTTTTGAAAGGCGATGCCGATGCTCACGCCCTTGGCGGCGCAGAGGAAGGCATTCTTCTGGGCAATGAGCTCGCCGCCGAGTTCGCGCAGGTTTACCGGCAGGATCTTGCCGGGGTAGGGCGCGCCAAAGGCCACGGTGCGCCGGGTGGGGGATTGGTTTTGAAAGACGGTCATGAACAGCGACTCGCCGGTGAGCACGCGCTTGCCCGCTCCGAGCAGTGCGCCCATGAGACCGCGCGTTTGCGCCGTGCCGTCGCCGAAGATCGTTTCCAGGACGATGCCGTCGTCCATGAACATCATGGCGCCGGCCTCGGCGAGGACCGCTTCCTGCGGATCGAGTTGGATTTCGACGAACTGCATGTCGTCGCCGCTGATGCGGTAGTCGATTTCGTGCATGGCATTCATAATTGGTGGGAGATGACTACAACACCCCGGGGCGACGGAAAAGTCGCGAATGCTCAGTTGGAATCGGGGATTCTGAGTATAACGATGGTCGCGCCCCAGCCACCCGAGGTTTCATCTCCGAGAGCGAAGCCCGCCACTCCGGGCGAGCGGCGCAGGTGGGCGTGCACCGTCTCCCGCAGCGTGCCCGTGCCCTTGCCATGCACGACGCGCACGCGGTGCAGGCCGCGCCGGCGGCACTCGGCAAAATAATCATCGAGCAGGCTCACCACCTCGGCGGGGCGGAAAGTATGGAGATCCAGCTCTCCCGTGATGGGAAGGGCGACAGGTTCCGGGAACGGCTCGTCGGGCACGCAGGCATTCTCGGCGGCACGGCGGAGCCTGCGACAAAAAAACCCGCCCCCTGCGGGGCGGGTTTTTTGACACACACACTAACAAAGAACGACTGACACTAAAAAATCAGAGCTTTGCGAGATGCTGCGCCTTGATCGCCTGCGCCGCCTTGGCCAACGCCTCTGGCTGAACCACCTGGTCCTTGAGCACCGGCAGCTCGGTGGCGATGCAGGCCGGGGCGCAGGCCTGCTGGCGGAGTTTGTCGAGGCTGGCGTTGACCTGTTGCTCGGCCGCCTGATAGCGGGGCGCGCTCACCACGTAGGTGGGCAACACGATCACGTTTGGCTGGGTTTGGCTTTGAGCGGCACTGGCACTGGTGGTGAGCACGGCGAGACTGACGAGAAGGAGGAGTGAGTTGGTCTTCATGGTGGAAAGTTTTGTTGCCCTACATACACGCACGCGATGTGCCAAGTTGCAGTGCGCGGCGTAAGTCGCGCCGCGTCAGATGAAAGAAATTTTCTTGGCCGTTTTCGCTCCGCCGCGGCGCGCCGCCTCAGATGCGAAGATGAAATCCGCCGTTCCCGCGAATGGGACGAAACAGGTCATGCATGACCATGACTTCCGATTGGGGAAATAGCGTGGACGCGGGAGCGGTGCGCCCTATCTATCCTCCCCACTTTACCCACGTATTCCCATGCTGCTCATCCAAGACATCCTCAAGCGTTACGGTGCGCTCACGGCGCTTAACGGAGTTTCATTGCAGATCAAGCCGGGGGAGTTTTTCGGCCTGCTCGGCCCGAACGGGGCGGGCAAGAGCACGCTGATGTCACTGGTTGCCGGTTTGCGGGCGGCCGATGCCGGCACCCTCACTCTCAACGGGACCGCGCTCACCCCATCCCACTTTGAGGGCCGCCTGGCGCTGGGCCTTGTGCCGCAGCACGTCGCCCTTTATCAGGAACTCAGTGCCGACCAAAACCTCCGCATTTTCGGGCAGCTCTACGGCCTGCGCGGCGCCTTGCTGCGCGAGCGGGTCGAGGAAGCCTTGGCCGCGGTCCAGCTCGCCGACCGGCGCAAGGACCAGGTGAAGACATTCTCCGGCGGGATGCAGCGCCGGTTGAATCTGGCGGCGGCCCTCCTGCACCGGCCGAAGCTTCTCCTGTGCGACGAGCCGACCGTCGGCGTCGATCCGCAGTCGCGCAACGCCATCTTCGAATACCTCGAGCGGCTCAACCGCGAGGGGCTTACCATCATCTATTCCACCCACTACATGGAGGAGGCGACGCGGCTGTGCTCGCGCATCGGGATCATCGACCACGGCAAAATCCTCGCGCTCGGCACGCTGGACGAGTTGCTCACGCAGTTGCCCTTCGAGGAGGAGATCCGGTTCCCCGCCAGCGACGCCACGGCGCCGTTGACCGTGTCCCTCGCCGGACAGGGGGAACTGACGACCCTGGACGACATTCATCGTTTCCGGCCGCGCGCCGACTACAAGCTCTCGGGTTTCTACGCCCTCACTGAATCGCTGGGTCTGCCCGCCCGGCTCTTCACCAGCCAGCGTCCGACCTTGGAGGCACTATTCCTCCACCTCACCGGCCGCACCATTCGCGAATAGACACTCCCATGCAAAACATCATCACGCTTCTTGGCAAAGACTTCGCGAACCTCCGTCGCAACCGCTCCGCCCTGGTCCTGTCCTTCATCGTGCCGATGATCATCATCTACATCGTGGGCCTGGTCTTCGGCCTGGGCCGCAGCGACAGCGGCCCGAGCGGCATTCCCTTTGCGGTCGTCAACCAGAGCGACAATCCCGCCGCGCAAAAGCTCGTGGCCGCCCTCCAGAAGGAGAAATCCTTCCGCGTGGTGACGAATTTCGTCAATCCCGACAAGACCACCCGCCTGCTCACCGAGGCCGACCTGCGGCCGCTGATTCGCGACCGGAAGTTCAGCTATGCGCTCGTCATTCCGTCCGACGTCATCAGCGAGTCGCATCTCGGCCTGCATTTTAAAATCCTCTCCGACCCGCGCAATGACATCGAGAGCCAGACGGTCAACGGCCTGCTGCAGAAAACGATTTTCTCCAATGCGCCCCAACTGCTGGGTCAGGCGCTCCAAGCCCGGGCGAAGCAGTTTATTGGCAACGCGAAATCGGACCAGTTCAACAATTCCATCGCGGGCGCGATCGCCCGGGCCTTCGGCGGCGATCCGGCCAGGATCCAGCATGATATGGAACAGGGCAACTTCGGCCTGGATGCACTGACCGCCGATGGCGCGCCGACGGGTGGCGGCCAGACCGCGGGCGGAGATATCTTTTCGAAGCTGGTAAAGATCGACGCGGAACAGGTCGTCGGCAGGGACGTGAAAAGCCCGGCAGCCACGCGCATCGTGGGCGGCTACGCCGTCATGTTCCTGCTCTTCGCCCTGAGCAACTCCTCCGCGGCGTTTTTCGACGAGAAAAACACCGGCGTCTTCCAACGGGTGCTCTCGTCGCCCGTGAGCCGCGCCCAGTTGCTCTGGAGCCGCTTCATCTACGGAGTGTTGTTCGGCCTATGCCAGCTGATGGCGCTTTTTCTCGCCGGACACCTGCTCTATGGCGTCGATGTGTTTGGTCACCTCGGCAATCTCCTGGTCGTCTGCGCCAGTGTCGCCGCGGCTTGCACGGGCTTCGGCATGCTGCTTTCAGCGGTCACCCGCTCGCCTGATGCCGCCCGCAGTCTGGCGACGCTGCTCGTGATCACGATGAGTGCGTGCGGCGGCGCGTGGTTTCCGATCAGTTTCATGCCGGAGTTCATGCAGCGCGTCGCGCACTTCACGATCGTCTACTGGGCGATCGAGGGATTCGGCGCCGTGCTGTGGGCCGGCAACAGTTTCACCCAGCTCCTGCCCATCGTGGGTATCTTGCTCGGGACCACCGCGGTGGTGATGATCATCGCGATCTGGCGCCTGAACCGCAGCCCGATTTTCGAATGATCGTCCGCGTTCATCTGGAATCCGGAAGATCAGTCCGCTGACGCGGGCGGTGGCGGGGGTGGCGCGGAAGAGGGAGCGGCTTGCTGAATCGTCCCGGGCGGTGGCGGGGGATTGGGCGGAAACTTCTTGGGCTGCGGCTCATCGGGCTGCTCCATGGCGCGGCGCACCTCCTCCTCCACCCCACTGGCAGCCTTCTTGAACTCACGGACGGATTTGCCGATGCCCTTGGCCAAGCCGGGCAACTTGTCGGCGCCGAACAGCAGCAGCATGACGAACATGATCATCATCAGCTCGGGACCGCCAATGCCGTCGATCAGGAATGCGGGCGCGAAATTCATGGGGTAAATAGACTGCCTTGGCGGGAAGAAGTAACGGAAAAAACTGCGGCTGGGCCGTGGCGGATGGCGGGTGACGCGATTATTTTTCAACTTCGTATCGCCCGGCCATCCCCGCTTTTACATGGTCGCTCACATGGCAGTGGTAAAGCCAGAGGCCCGGGTTGTCGGCGAGCATATCGGCCACCTTCATGCTGGCAGGCAGGAGTTCGATGACGTCGGTGCGGCGGCCTTCGTGGAGCACGGTGTTGCCATGCCAGTGGGGCGTGTGCAGGTCCGTGTCGTCGCCGAGCGCAATCAGATACCAGCGAACCCGCTCGCCGAGCTTCATGTGCATCAGTGGCAGGTTGCCGAAAACGAAGCCGTTGATGCTGTGGAAACGATTGAGGTTGCCCACCGACGCGAGCAAGGCGGCGTTGCGCAGGGCGAAACGGCTTTCGGCTTCGTTGAAGTTCATGAACAGGGTCACGAATTCGCGATCCACGTCCTTCGGCGAGGCGTCGGGCCGCGCCGCGCCGTGGCGCGTGATAATGAGCGCGCCGACGAGCCCGGTGTTCGTGTCGGCGGGGCTGTTCACGTGGGAATGATAAAGCCACACGACCGAGCTCGGGTCGTCCGGCCCGGGCCCGGAGCGGACGGGCACCTGCCAGCGGTAGGTGTAGGTGTCCCCCGGGACGATGGCATCGTCGTCCTTGTCGGAGCCGCTGGTGCCGTCGGGATAGCCCGCGCCCTCGTAGGGCTTCAGGTAGTGCACGCCGTGCGCATGCAGGCTGACCGGGAAGGAAACGTTGTTTTTCACCGTCACTTCGATGCGGTCGCCGACCTCGGCGCGGATGACCGGTCCGAGGATGCCCGCATGCTCCCACGCGGCGGGCCGCGGTTTCAGCTGGGTGAAATTCTCGTCGGTGTATTCGCGGAAGACGGCCTTCTTGAAAACGGGCGGCTTCTGATCCTTGCCGCGTTTCAACCACGCGGAATCGTCGCCACAGCATTGCAGTTCGAAGAGCACATTGCCGGCCGGCGCGTAGTTCCAGTCGACCTCGTCGGCGGCGAGATAGTAGATCCGGGTCTCGCCGGTGAGGGGCTCCGGTGTCTCGGCGGCAGAGGCGTGGCCGCCCAGACAGGACGCCAGAGTGAGGGCGGCGGCGATGCGAAGAGCCGGGCTCATCCCAGCGTGATCTCGACGTAAAATTTCTGACTCTGGCCCGGTGAGACGTGGTGCAGTCCGACTTTGGTTTCCGCCGCGTTGGGCGGACCCATCCACGGTTCGATGCAATAGAAGGGCGATTTCTCGTCGAGGGTCCAGGTGACCACGGCCAGTTCGCGCGGACTGCTGTTGGCCGTGCCGCTGCGGAAGAGCAGGCGTTCGCCGGTGGGCACTTCGGTTACGGCGAAAACATCGCGCCGCAGGCCGGTGTGGATAAGATCGATCAGTTCCTTGGCGGCCAGCGTCTGCCGGGTGCCGACCCGCGGGCCGGAGGACAGTCCGCCCTGTTCGTCGCGCTGGAGGTGCTTGGTGGCGGTCGTCTCCAGCAGGTAGTCGCGGCGGGTGCGTCCCGGGCTCCACGGCAGGGTGAAATAGAAATGATGGCCCGCCGACCACGGGATCGGGGTGCTGCCGAGGTTGGACAGCTGCAGCTCGACGAAAACGCCGAGGGGCTCGAAACGGTAGCTGACGATGAATTCGTAATCGTAGGGATAGGCGGCCTGCGCGGCGGCATCGGGCATGAACTGCGCGGAGAAACCGCCCTCATCGAGCCGGATCGTGCGGAACTGGCCCTGCCGGGCGAGGCCGTGGATCGGCATCGGCCGGCGGATGCCGTCGTCCGCGCGCCAGTGATGGATTTCTCCGCGGTCATAGCTGCGACCGCTGAACGGGAAAAGGATCGGATTGCCGCCGCGGACGCCCGCGATGCTGTCGAGGCTGTCCAGTTCGGGCCAGTAGATGATGTCGCGCACGCTGCCGTCACCGAGGGTGACGTTCCAGTTCATCAGCCGCGCGCCCATATCGGGCAGGGCCAGGAAGGAGGAGGCGCCGACCTGCCATTTGAAAATTGTGTGCCCGAGATACGGGATGCGTTCCATGGATGACTTGGTAAAACAAAATGAGCGCAGCGTTCCAATACAAAGTCAGTCAAATTTTAAGCGACGCCTGGCCCCGCTGCTGCCGTCCGGGGAGTTCCGGCGGGCTTTGAAAGGAGGGGCCGGATTATAAGTTCAGCGCGCTTGCGTGCCGGCGAGGAGGCGGTAGGCTCCCGCTCCGATGTTCAAGCAGGCCTGCTTCCTTTTCACCCTCCTCGCCAGTGCCCTATGTGGTCTGGCGGCTGAGGCTGTGACGGCAGCGCCGGCGGTTCCGGCACCTCCTGCGGTCACGCCTGCGACTGCGGTGCCAGCGGCTGTGGTTTCGACGGTCCCGGTCAAAAAAATGCTGGTATACGTCATTCCAGTGCAAGGCGAGATCAGTCTGCCGATTCTTTATATTCTACGTCGCGGTTTGAAAGAGGCGATCGATCAGAAGGCGGATGCGGTGCTGATCGATATGAAGACGCGAGGCGGACCGACCGACGCAATGTTCGAAATCATGGAGGCGCTCGATAAGTTCCCCGGTGAGACGGTGACGTTCATCAACGACGAGGCGGGATCGGCGGGCGCGATCATTGCAGGCATGACCCGCGAAATTTATTTCGCGCCAAAGGGCGTGATGGGTGCCGCCCTCGCCGTGCAATCGGGCGGCGAGGACATTCCCGAAACGATGCGGATGAAAGTCACCAGTTTCTATGGAGCCAAGGCGGGTGCCTACGCAGAGGGCCGGGGCCGTTATCGCATTGATGTGCTACGGGCGATGATGGATTCAAAGTTTGAGCTCAAGATCGGTGATGCTGTCATCAAGGAAAAGGACACCGTTCTGACTTTGCGGGCCAGCCAGGCAATTCAGACCTACGGGCAGCCGCCCGAGCCGCTGCTCGGCGCGGGCATTGCGAAAAGCATCGATGCTTTGCTGACCAGGAAATATGGGGCCGACAACTATGTGATGAGGCAGTTTCAGGTCACCTGGTCGGAGGAGCTGGCGCAGTATCTCACCAAGCTGACTCCGGTCTTGCTCGGCCTCGGCTTGCTGGCGTTGTTCATCGAATTCAAGACGCCGGGCTTCGGCATTTTTGGCATCAGCGGCATCGTCCTGCTGGCCGTCGTGTTTCTCAGCAGCTATGTGGCGGGTTTCTCGGGACACGAACCGGTGCTGCTTTTCGCGGTCGGCCTGCTGCTGGTGGCGCTCGAGATATTTTTCTTCCCCGGCGTGGCGGTCGTGGCGGTGCTCGGGCTGCTCTTGATGCTGGGTTCCCTGGTATGGGCGATGGCCGATCTCTGGCCGGGTGTGCCACTGGCCTCCGCGTGGTCGGGCGACGCTTTTGTCGCGCCACTGCAGAATCTCGGTCTCGGCCTGGCGCTCGCGGCCGGACTGGCACTGGTATTGGCGCGTTATCTGCCCAAGGGCTGGGTCTGGGACAGGATGATCGTCGGGTCGACCATCGGCGGGGCGGCCCAGATCGCGGGCGTGGGTCCGGACGCCGCGCACGTGGTTGCCGGTCTGATCGGTCAGAGCGGCGTGGCGGTGACGGTCCTGCGGCCGAGCGGCCAGGTGGAAATCGAGGGACGGCGGTTTGAGGCCATTGTCGAGGTCGGCGCGATCAACGCCGGAGACGCGATCGTGGTCCGTGGCCGCACGGATTTTGCCCTGATCGTCCAAAAGGCCGGCCCATGAACGCCATCATCATTCTCTTCATCATCGGCGCGCTGCTGCTGGCCGCGGAGGTTTTCCTGCCCGGCGCGGTGGCGGGCGTTCTGGGCGGGTTGGCGCTGCTGGTCGGCAGCATCCTCTCGTTTGGCGAATTTGGTTTTGCCGGCGGAGTGGGGGCGAGTGCCGCCGCCCTCGTGCTCGTCGCCCTGATGCTTTACTGCGAGCTCGTGGTATTGCCGAAGACGTCCTTTGGCCGGAAACTGGTCGTGCAGGCCACGGTTGCCGCCACCAGCCAGCCGCCGGTGGCCAGGCTCGACGCGGTGAAGGACAAACCGGCCGAGGCTCTCACCACCCTGGCGCCCAGCGGCTATGTGCTGGTGGAAGGCCGGCGCTACGAAGCCTTCTGCCGCTCCGGTCACGTCGCCAAGGGGGCGGTGCTGCGGGTCGTGGGGGTGGACAATTTCCGTCTGATCGTAACCCAATCCTGATTACTTCCCATGAACTCCCTGCCACTGATAGTTCTCATCCCGAGCGTCATCGCGATCATCATCGCGGCGATCGTTTTCTTCTCCTTTGTCGGCGTCTGGCTCAAGGCCCGTCTGAACGGCGCGCCGGTCGGCATCCTCGCCCTGCTCGGCATGCGGTTTGGCGGTGTGCCCTACAGCCTGGTGGTTGACGCGCGCATCACGGCGGTCAAGGCCGGCATTGAGGTCACGACCGACAAGATTTCGGCCCATTTCCTCGCGGGAGGCAACGTCATCCCGACCGTGCAAGCGCTGGTCGCCGCCCAAAAGGCCGGCATCACGCTGGACTGGGACCGCGCCTGCGCCATCGATCTCGCGACCAAGGGCTCGAACAAAAGTGTTGTCGAGGCGGTGCGCACCTCGGTGGATCCGAAAGTGATCGACTGCCCGAATCCCGAGAGCGGCCGCACGACCATCGACGGCGTGGCGAAGGACGGGATCCAGGTGAAAGTGAAGGCGCGCGTGACGGTGCGCACGCACCTCGACCGTTTCGTCGGCGGCGCCAAGGAGGAGACGATCATTGCGCGCGTGGGCGAGGGCATCGTTTCCACCATCGGCGCGGCCGAAAGCTACAAGGTCGTGCTCGAATCCCCCGACAGCATTTCGAAGACCGTGCTCGCGCGCGGTCTCGACGTGGGCAGCGCGTTCGAGATTCTCTCCATCGACATCGCCGACGTGGACGTGGGCGAGAATGTCGGCGCCAAACTGCAGGAGGCGCAGGCCGAGGCGAACAAGAGCATCGCGCAGGCGCAGGCGGAAATCCGCCGGGCCGCCGCCGTCGCGGTCGAGCAGGAGATGAAGGCGCGGGTGCAGGAGATGCAGGCCAAGGTCGTCGAGGCGCAGGCCCAGGTGCCGTTGGCGATGGCCGAGGCCTTCCGTTCCGGCCGGCTGGGCGTGATGGATTATTACAAGATGGAAAACATCCAGGCCGACACCGCCATGCGTGGCTCCATCGCGCATCCGGAAGGGAAGAAATAATTCCCGCGACGATCCGTTCCCATGGATTGGATTTTGAATCATATGCAGGTCATCATCGCCGTTGCCGGCGTGGTGGCCTATTGGCTGAGCCAGCGCCGGGCGGGGAAGGCCGAGGACAGCGTGGAGCCGCACGCGGAGAGAAATTTCGAGGACCCCGAACTGGCCGGGCGCACGCGGCGGATCCGCGAGGAAATCCAGCGCAAGATCGAGCAGCGCGCCCGCGGCTACCCGACGGAGCGACCGACCCTGCCGCGCGACGAGCCGGCCGAGTTGCCCCCGGTCCTGCGCGAGGTGGTGGCGACGCGGCCCCCCGCGCTGCCAGCCCGAACCCGGGCCGCCGCGACGCAGCAGGACGCCCGGCGCATGGCGGAGATTCTCGAGCAGCAGGCCACGCTGGCGGAGCAGCTGAAGCGAGCCCAGGAGATGAAGGCCGCGGCCTTGCGGCGCACCCAGTTTGAGACCGAGAT
>JAYVZM010000290.1:0-10290 GCA_043783345.1 Verrucomicrobiota bacterium | reverse complement strand
CGGCAGTTTGCGGCCATTCCTCTTCACCATGATTGCTCCCGAAACCTTTTCGCAACTCGAAAACATCAAGAAGCGCGCCGGCTACTTGTGGAGGTTTCTTTGATGTCGAACAAAAGCAGCGTGAGATAGAGGCGATGGAGGCGCAGATGGGCGCCCCGGAGTTCTGGAACAACCCGGAGCGTGCCCAGAAGCACATCGCCAAGCTCAACGGCCTGAAACGCATGATCGGCGGCGTGGTGTCGTTCAACAAACGGCTCGAGGACGCCGCGCTCATGGTCGAGCTGATCGAGTCGGCCACCCCGGCGGAGAAGGAGTCCTACGCCCAGGAGCTCAACGCCTCCGTGACCGCCATGGTGGAGGAGCTCGACAAGCTAGAGATCGCCTCCTTCCTCACCGGCCAGTTCGACCGCAACAACGCCATTTTCAGCATCCAGGCCGGCGCGGGCGGCACGGAGTCGAACGACTGGGCGGACATCCTCTTCCGGATGTATTCCCGCTGGTGCGAGCGGCGCGGCTTCGAGGTCGAGCTGATGGACGTGCAGCCCGGCGACACGGCCGGCATTTCGAAGGCTACGATCCTCATCAAGGGCGAGAACGCCTACGGCTACGCCAAGGCCGAACGCGGCGTGCACCGGCTGGTGCGCATCAGCCCGTTCGACTCGAACAAACGCCGGCACACTTCGTTCTGCGCGGTGGACGTGATCGCCGAGATCACTGAGGAGATCGAGATCAACATCCCCGAGGACGAGATCCGCACCGACGTCTACCGCTCCTCCGGCAAGGGCGGGCAGGGCGTCAACACCACCGACTCGGCGGTCCGCTTGACGCACGTTCCGACCGGGATCGTGGTCGTCTGCCAAAACGAGCGTTCGCAGATCAAGAACAAGGCGGCGGCGATGAACGTCCTGAAGGCCCGCCTCTACGAGAAACGCCTCGACGACAAGCGCAGCGAAATGGAGAAATTCTACGGCGAGAAGGGGGAGATCGGCTTCGGCAGCCAGATCCGCAGTTACGTGCTCCAGCCCTACCAGATGGTGAAGGATCTGCGGACCGGCGTGAGCACCAGCGACACGCAGGGCGTGCTCGACGGCGACCTCGACCGCTTCATCTACGGCTGGCTGCGCGCCGGCTGTCCGCGGCACCGCAACAAGGACATCCAGATGGATGATTGATCACAGCGGACAGATGACGGAAAACAGAGAACAGATTGTGCTTCGCGGACTTTCGGTTTCTGTCCTCGGTCCTCCGTCCTCGGTCCTCTGAATCCTGCCATGCCCGACCTCACTTACGAGCAACTCGAGACCGCCTTCAGCAGCCAGTCGCTGTTCGAGGACAAGACGTGGCAGCTCTCGCCCCAGGCGTGGCCGTTGACGCCCGGACAGGTGGAGCAACTGGAGCAGATCGGCGCGGCGTGCCTGGAGTTTCACCAGGCGCTGGAAATCCTTTACCTGCGTTCCGTCGCCGGGAAGAACCTTCTCCGCAACAAGCCGCTGCTGGCGCCGTGGGTGGCGGACTACCTCGACCGCGGCAAACCGGCGGCGCTCGTGAGCCATGCGCGCGACGCGAAAAACCGCGGCATGTTTCCGACCGTCATCCGGCCGGACCTGCTGCTCACGGACGAGGGCTTCGCGCTGACCGAGCTGGACTCGGTGCCCGGCGGCATCGGCCTGACGGGGTTTCTCAACCGCCTTTACGGCGGCGACACCGACGCGGCGCTGCTGGGCCACGGCGGCGCCATGGAGGAGAATTTCTACCAGTCCCTCGCCCCGTTGCGTCCGGCCGTCCGCAATCCGCTTGTCGCCATCCTGGTCAGCGACGAGGCGGCGACCTACCGGCCCGAGATGCGGTGGCTGGCGGAGCAGCAGCAGCGGCGCGGCCGCCGGGTGTTCTGCATGCGGCCAGCGGACGTCTTTCCGTTGGGCGGCGAACTGTTCTTCGACGTCGAGGGCACGCCGGAGAAGATCGACATCATCTACCGCTTCTTCGAACTCTTCGACTGGGCGAATGTGCGGATCGCGGCCGAGATCATGGAGTCCTGGCAGAGCGGCGCGGTGGCCCTCGCTCCGCCGATGCGGCATTTTCAGGAGGAGAAACTGGCGCTGGCGCTGTTCCACCACCACCTGCTGCCGGAGTTCTGGGCGGAGTCGCTCAGCGCCCGCAGCCTGAAATTGCTGCGGCAGCTGATCCCGCAGTCGTGGGTGATGGACCCGGTGCCGCTGCCGCCCGGCGCGGTGCTGGACAGCCCGCGGATCGGCGGCCGGATGCTCAACGACTGGCGCGACCTCGGCGGCGCGTCGCAGAAGGAGCGCGATCTCATCATCAAGATCTCCGGCTTTCACGAGACGGCGTGGGGCGCGCGGAGCGTCGTGCTGGGCAGCGATTGCTCGCGCGAGGAGTGGCAGCAGGGCGTCGAGCACGCGCTCAACCTGGCGCCGACGAACCTGCATGTCCTCCAGGAATACCGGAAGCCGAAGCGGGTGACGCACCCGCTGTATGAACTGAAACAGGCGGGCCTGCCGGCCGAAGCCGTGGCGAAGGCGGGCCGGCTGAGACTGTGTCCCTACTATTTCGTGGTGGAAGGCCGGGCGAGGTTGTCCGGCGCGCTCGCGACCTTCTGTCCGCCCGATAAAAAGATTATCCACGGGATGGTCGATGCGGCCTTGCTCCCGTGTAGGGTTTTATCCTTAACTTAGGCGTGCGTAAAACCGCCGCTCTACCCCGAATCATAAGGCCCGCCAAGCTCGGGCGCTGGCTTGCCGGCATGATGCTGTTTGGGGTCATGAGTCTGACGCTAGGCTGGGCCCAGGCGGCGCCCGTGGGCGACCTCAATGAAATCCGGGCCCGCGCGGAAAAATCCGATCCCGATGCCCAGAATTCCATGGGCAATATCTACACGAACGGCCTCTTGGGCGCGAAGCAGGACTTCGGCGAGGCGCTCAGCTGGTATCGCCGGGCGGCGGACAAGGGCTATGCCCCCGCCCAGTTCAATCTCGGCCTGGCCAGCGAACTCGGGCGTGGGATGCCGCCGGATGAGCGTCAGGCCTTCAAGTATTACCTGATGGCGGCGGAACAGGGTTTTTCCGCGGCCCAGTTCAATGTCGGCAACATGTATTCGGCCGGGCGGGGCGTCGGGCAGGATATGTTCGAGGCCAACCTCTGGTATCGGCAGGCGGCGGAAAAGGGCATCATCGAGGCCCAGTTCAACCTCGGTCTCGCCTACGAGGCCGGGCGGGGGATCAAGAAGGACGAGACGCAGGCGGCCCGCTGGTATAAGCAGGCGGCCGATCGCGGTTTTGCCCGCGCCCAATACAACCTGGGTTTGCTCCTGGAGGACGGCCGCGGTGTGCCGAAGAACGAAGCCGCCGCCGCCGGCTTCTACCGCGCCGCCGCCGAACAGGGCTTTGCGCTGGCGCAAAACAACTATGGCCAGATGATTTTCGATGGGCGCGGCGGGCTGGCCAAGGATTCCGTCCAGGCCTATCTCTGGCTCAGCTTGGCGGTGTCGAACGGCGCCAATCCCGCGGCGCGCGATTTTGTGGCCAAGTCGCTTTCGGCCGATCAGCTCGCCGCCGCCAACAACCTGCTTAGCGAGCGCATCGCGGGGAAGCCTCCGGCGGCCTCCCCGGCGCCCGTCCGCGCCGAGCCGCCGCCGGCAGCGCCCGCCGCCGGTCCGCCCCTCGTCCCGGAAAATGCCGCGGGTGCCGCCCGCGTGGCGGAACTGAGCCGGGCGCTCGATCAGGCCCGGCAGGCCAATACGCAGTTCGCCGAGACCAACCAGCGGTTGGAACTCGAAAAAGCCCGGCTGGAGCAGGAACTCGCCCGAGGAGGCGAATCCGGCAAACTGGTCGAACAGTTGCGCGAGCAGAGCCGCCGGTTGTTGGAACAGGTGCAGAGCCTCACGGCGGACAAGGATGCCGCCCAACGCGAAACCGCGGTGCTCGCCGCCCAGGTCAAGGATGTGCAACAGGAGCTGGCCCGGCAAAAGACCACGGCCCCGCGCCCCACGGCCCCCGCCGCGACGTCGGCCGATTTGGCCAAATCCCAAGCCCAGCTCGCCGCGCTTTCCGCCAAGCTGGAACAGGTCAACGGCTCGCTGGCCCAGTTGCAGCAGACCAACCAGCAGCTGACGGAGGCGAACACCCAGTTGCAGAAGGAAAAAGAGGCGCTGGCCGCTGCCAAGCCGGGAGTCGCGGCGCCCGCGGATGCCGGCAAGTATCCCGTGCCGGCTTCGGACAAGGATGCCATCATCGCCAATCTGCAGCGTGACAATGCGCGCTTGAACGACGAGGTGAAGCGTTCGACCCGCGAGTTGCTTTCCCTCAACCTCCAGATCCGCAGCCTGCGCAACCAAGCGGGCAAACCGGCCGTCCCTGGCACCAGCGACAACGTCGCCAGCGCCGAGGTGCGGACGGAAAGCCAGCGCGTCGACTCCAACAACACGCGCTTGCAGAGCCAGCGCGACGCGGCGGTCAGCGACGCGGAAAATCTGATGGGGCAATTGCGCGAGGCCCGGGGCGAGGTCACGCGGCTGAACGAACAGATCCAGCAGTTGCGCTCCACCCGGCAGTCGTCCGACGCCGCCAGCGACCAGCTCGCCCAGCTGACCAGCAAGGCGGCCCTGGCCGCGACGGAAGCCGGGCGGCTGCAGGCCGAGAACAGCCGGCTCGCCACCCGCGTGGCCGAATTGGAAAAGCAGCCCCACCCGGTTGCCGCCGAATCAGTCGCGCCCAAGCTGACGCAGGCCCAGGCAACCATCGGGCAGCTCCAGCAGCAGCTGCAGGCCCTGCAGGCGGAGAAGGCCGGGCTGGAGAAATCCGCGCAGGCGCAGGAAAAAAATCTGCGGGAATCGGCGGTGCTCGCGCAATCCGCGGCGGCAGATGCGGCCGACCTGCGGCAGAAGCTTGCCCAAGAGCAGGCGCAGCTGGCGGACCGGGACGCCGCCCTGGCCGCCCAGGAACAGGAAGCGCGGAAACTCGCGCAGGAAAACCGGGCGCTGGTGGCGAAGGCCGCGCGAGCCGCGGACGCCGACCGGCTGCAGGCCGAGAACAGCGGGCTCGCCGCGCGCGTGACGGAACTGGAGAACCAGCCCAAGCCGGTGGCCGATGAAACCCTGGCCCCGCGATTGACCCAGGCCCAGGAAAGCATCGGACAATTGCAGCAGCAGTTGCGGACCTTGCAGGCCGAGAAGGCCGGATTGGAGCAATCATCGCAGGCGCAGGAAAAGAATCTGCGGGAAGCGGCAACGCTGGCGCAAACCGCCGCGACGGAGGCGGCCGCCCTGAGGCAAAAGCTCACCCAGCAGCAGGCCCTGCTAGCGGACCGGAACGCCGCCCTTGCCGACCAGGAACAGGCAGCGCGGAAGCTCACGCAAGAAAACCGGGCACTGGCGGATAAGGCCGCGCGAGCCGCGGACGCCGACCGGTTGCAGACCGAAAACAGCCGCCTCATGTCGCGCCTGGCCGCGCTGGAGAATCAACCCAAGCCGGTGGCCGACGAGACCCTGGCTCCGCGGCTGGCGCAGGCGCAGCAAACCATCGGGCAGTTGCAACAGCAACTGGAGGCCTTGCAGGCGGAAAAATTCGACCTGACCCGGGCTCAGGAAAAGAAGCTCGGGGAATCGGCGGTGCAGACGCAATCTGCCGCGGCCGAAGCGGCCGACGCCCGGAAAAAGCTGGTCGAGCAACAAGCGCTGCTGGCGGACAAGAGCGCCGCCCTGGCCAATCAGGAGCAGGAAACGCGGAAACTCGCGCAGGAAAACCGGGCGTTGGCGGACAAGGCGGCGCGGGCCGCCGAGGCCCTGCAAACCGAAAACAGCCGGCTCGCGGCGCGCATGGCCGAACTGGAGGACCGCCCCAAGCCGGTGGTCGACGAAACCCTGGCCCCGCGACTGGCCCAGGCCCGGGACACCATCGGCCAGTTGCAGCAGCAATTGCAGGCCCTGCAGGCGGAGAAGACCGAGTTGGCCCAGGCGCAGGAGAAAAACCAGCGGGAGTCGGCAGCGCTGGCCCAAACCGCCGCGACGGAGGCGGCCGACCTCCGGAAAAAACTCATCGAACAACAAGCATTGCTGGCGGACAAAGGCGCCGCCCTGACCAACCAGCAACAGGAGGCCCGGGAACTGGCGCAGGAAAACCGGACGCAGGAGGAAAGGGCCCGGCGCGCTGCGGAGGCCCTGCAAACCGAGAACAGCCGGCTCGCGGCCCGCGTGGCCGAATTGGAGAACCAACCCAAGCCGGTCATCGACGAGACCCTGGCCCCGCGACTGGCCCAGGCTCAGGACACCATCGGCCAGTTGCAGCAGCAATTGCAGGCCCTGCAGGCGGAGAGGACCGAGTTGACCCAGGGGCGGGAGAAAAAGCTGAAGGACGCCGAGGCGCTGGCGCAATCCGCCGCGGCCGAGGCCGCCGATCTGCGGCAAAGGATCACGGGAATGCAAAAGCAATTGGCCGACCAGGGATCCAAGCAGGCCGCCGCCACGATTTCCGCCGGGGAAATCGGCAAGGTCAGGCAGCAACTGCAGGGCTTGCAGGCTGAGAAGACCCGGCTGGAGAAATTGGCCCAGGCGCAGGAGAATAACCTGCGGGAGTCGGCGGCGCGGGAGCAATCCGCCGGCGCGGAGGCGGCCGGTTTGCGGCAACAGCTTACCGGGGTGCAAAAACAACTGGCCGAGCAGGCGGCCGCGCTGGCCGCCCAGGAGCAGGAATCCCGGAAACTCGCCCAGGAAAACCAGTCGTTGAGCGAAAAAACCCGGCAGGCGGAAGCAGCGCTCGCCGCGCAAGCCAATCTCAAGCCCGCCGGGGAAGATACGGGGAAACTCCGGCAACAGCTGGCGGAGCTGCAGGATCGCTCGGACCAACTGACCCGGGAGAACCAGGCACTCACGGACAAGGCCGAGGCCGTGCGGGGCAGCTTCCTCACGGCGCAGGCCCGGGTGGCGGCCTTGGAGAACGATTTGCGCGCGGCTCAGAAAAGACCCCCGGGCAGCGCCACTGGCGCCGACGAGCTGCGGCGGCAACTGGCCGACACCAATCAGTTGCTCTCCAAGAGCGCCACCATGGTGGCCGAACTCACCGCAACGAGCCAAAGCGAACAACAGGAGCTGGCGGCGCTGCGCGAAGCGCACCAGGCTTTGACTGCCGATGCTTCCGCTCTGCGCGCCAAGAACGACCAATTGACCCGGGACGGCGACCAACTCGCGGCCCTGATGGCCAGCGGCCGGCGCGACCTCGACCAGGCGCGGGCGCGGGTGGCTGAATTGGAAAAACAACTGCAGGCGCTCCCCATTGACCGCGGTCCGAGCGAGGACGATTTCAAAAAAATTCAGGGTGAGCTGGCCGAGCGAACGGCGGCCAATGCCCGGCTGGAAAAGGAACTCGCGGCGGCCAAACGGTCGGCCGCCGATTCCGGGGCGTTGCGCGACGAGGTCAGCCGGCTGCGCAAGGCCGCGGACGAAACCGCCACCTTGCGCGCCAAGAACGAGCAGTTGACCCGTGACGGCGAGCAACTGGCGAGCTTCATGACCGGCAACCGGCGCGATCTCGACGCGGCGCAGGCCCGCGCGGCCGAGCTGGAGAAGCAGCTGGAGGAAACCCGGGCGACCCGCGGGCGCGGCGGGGACGACACCAGGAAGCTGCAAGGGGACATCGCCGAGGCCAACCAGAACATTGAGAAACTCAACGCCACCGTGGCGGAGCTAACCGGCGCGAACGACCGGTTGGAAAAGGATCTGGATAGTGCCCGGAAATCCACGGCGGCCGCGCTGGCCGCCCAATCGCAGGCCGTCAGTGCGGCCCAGCCCGATGCCTACAAGATGGAGATCAGCACGCTGCAGGCGCGCGTGAAGGAGCTGGAGAGCCAGATGGAGGAAGAGCGCAACAACACCGCCAAGGAGATCGGCACCCTGGCGTCGCAATTGCAGCGGAGCCGGGAGACCAACAAGTCCCTCGTCGAGGCCAATCGCGCCCTGCTGAACGCCCGGCAACCGGAACAGCCCATCGTCGACAAGGACGAGTTCGACAAATTGCAGGCCCGGGTGCGCGAACTCACGGCCGCCGGGGAGGAGCTGAAGCGGCAAAACCAGAAACTTGCCGTCGACCAGCAGAAGCTGGCCGGCGAGCGGGTGTCATTCCAGCGACAGCTGGACGATGCGCGCAAGGTCGCGACGGTGCTGCCCGGCCTGGCCGAAGAAAAGGCCGCCTTGCAGGAACGGCTGGAGGCGGTCGGTGCGCAGTTGCTCAAGACACAGCAGGAGGTGGACGACCTGCAGAAGAACAATGCCGAGGCGACAGCGCTGGCGGCGGCCAGCAAGCAGGCGGCGGAAAAGGCGCTGACCGACCAGGCGGCCGCGGATCGACGCGCGACGGAGGCGGAGAAGACGGCGGACTCGCACAATGCCTCCGTGGCCGAACTGACCCAGGCCAACGCCAAAATTGAACAGGAGCGGGAAAGCCTGCGCCGTCAGGTGCAATCCACCCGGGCCGACCTCAACCGCCTGACGCAGAACGTGCGCAGTGCCGAGCAGCAGCGGGTCGAGGCCGAGCGCAGCGCCCAGCAGAATGTCGAGGCGGTGACCGCCCAGTTGACCCAGCTGCGCCGCGAACTGGAGAACACGCGTGCGGCGCAGGCCCAGATGGTCGAGGCCGGCGCCGCGCAGGAACGCGACCGGGTTGCGATCATCGCCCAATTGCGGGCGGAGAACGGCGCGCTCGCCGCGCGTCTCAACCAGGCGCAGGGCACGCTCGACCAGATTGCATCGGCGGCCCGGCTTGGCACGCCGGCAGCGACCCTCGCGTCGGGCGCAGCGGGGCCGGCGCGCCCGGTGCCCACGGCAGCCGCGCCGCAACCCGAGGTGCGCTACCACACCGTGATCGAGGGGGATTCGCTTTCCCGCATCAGCCTGCGTTACTACGGCTCGCCGAATCGCTGGCAGGAGATTTTCCAGGCCAACCGCGATGTATTGCAGGGCTCCAGTGCTCTCCGCGTGGGCATGCAACTGCGGATTCCGTGAGGTGGGTTCCGGGTGGGGCGGGACCATCGGTCCCGCGATTTTCCGGCAGCATGAAGGACGCCTGCGAGACGGGGAGTCCCGCCTCCAGCTTAGCCACACAAAAAAGAGCCCGCCTTGCAGCGGGCCCTGAGGATTGGCTATGGTTAAAAAATGCTCACGCGACGGCGACGTGGCCGGAAAGGACGGGCGCTGCGGTCTGCTTGGCCAGGTTGCTGAAGAACTGGTCCCGGCGTTCCCGGGCCGTGTTGACATCCTTGGTGCCAAGGGAGCGGCGGATGCGTTCCTTGGTGAACGGCGTGGGATAGACCGTATAGTGCAAAAACCACGTTCCGTTGTTGTTCCAGAGATGGTGGTTCGGATTTGCTTCGCTGATGCGAAGGGAGGCTAGGGTGATGAGGTTGGACATGATGCGTGAGCGGTTGAGTTTTAATTAATCGTTCGCGCATCAGGGTTTTTCCGGAAAACGAAAAGCCGCCTGAGGGCATCAGGCGGCTTTTTCGCTTTTTGGAGGAGTTTTTTGTTCGAGGGTTTGACCCCTCGCACATCCGGGTGACTTGCGCCACTCGAAACCACCGTGATCACTCCTAGACCCGGTTGGCAGAACCGGCTGTTGCCAGCCGATCCTTTCCTGATGCAACGCGCAGCGTGCAAACTCTGGCGCGTTATGCCAGAAAAATTTTCGATTAACTTGCGCCCCGCCGGCATGGCCACGGGCAAAGCGCTGCATTTTGCCCAGTTACGTCAACCCGCCCGCGGAATTTTTTTCGTTCCGCCTTCCATCCCGGCTGAGCTTCCTCCGTGCGACCCGGGTATCCAAGCCCCCAAGGGCGGGCTGTTGTTCACCATCCGCGCCATGCTTGTGCGCGGCGCTCCGCTCATCGGGGCCACCGCCGACTACGGCCTGTAGCTCGCGCTTCGCGCCGATGCATCCGGTGCCGGATGGTGCGCCAGTGTTTGCCTTGGACATTCATGAAAAAGCCGGAGTCATTTGAGCCCCGACTGGGCGAGGGGGCAAAGAATTTCGCTGGCGGCCGCGGAGGCGCTCTGCTGGCACTACAATCGAGCCGACTCCGTTCCCGCCGGCCTTCAACGGACCTGCCAGCGGAGGGCGAAATGCAGCGTGGTGTAGGTGTAATGGGCGAGGCGCGGGATGCCCACGAGATCCAGGGCCCAGCGGTCGGCGAGCGGGACGGTGACCAGCAGGCCGCCGAGCGGCACGATGCGACCGTGATTGAAATTGTAGTGGTGAGTGACGCCCGCGATGGCGCCGGCGCGGATTCGGC
>JAYVZM010000289.1:0-10314 GCA_043783345.1 Verrucomicrobiota bacterium | reverse complement strand
AGGCTCCTACATTCCAACCAAGGAGGCGACAATCTTCAGGGCATGGGGCAACTGCCATTGAGCCACGAAGGCGAACAACCTATCCTTCTCCTCCGTGTCTTCCTGTCTTTGCAGTGAACTCCCTTCCTACCGCCCGATCACTTCCTGCAGCCGCCGGACCATCGGGGGCATGCCCGCCACATACTGGACGCGCTTGGCCTTGAGCGTGAATTCCTTCATCGGGAACGGCGGGTTCTCCAGATAGTGAATTTCGATGCCGGCCTCCGTGCAGAGCGCGCAGGACGCGGCGATATCCCAGACCTTGTTGTTGTGGTCCATCACGCCGTCGAGCAGGCCGACGGCGAGGTAGGCCAGGTGCAGCGTGCTGCTGCCGAGCCCGCGGATCTTGAAATTCTCGATCAGTTTCTTGCCCTCGGCGGCGTGGCCCTTGTCGACCGGAGAATGAAATCCGATCAGACTGTGGCTGTTCGGAGCCTCGCCCCGGGGCTGCACCGCCCTGTCGCCTTCCCACACCCCGCGGCCCGGGCCACCGTGAATAAGGACCCGGCGGCCCATGTCGTAAACGACCCCGTAGGCCGGCATGCCGTTCTCCAGCAGCGCGAGCGAAATGGCGCAATAGCTGATGCCGTTGATGTAATTGTTCGTGCCGTCGATCGGATCGAGCACCCAGCAAAAACGCGAGGTCACCGGCGCCGTGGCGTCGGAATGCGTCAGCTCCTCGCTGAAAAACTGGTCCGCCGGGAACTGCGCCCCGATGGCCGCCTGGATGTGCTGGGAGATGGCGATGTCCACCGCCGTCACCTTGGTGCCGTCGTGCTTGATCTCGCTCCGCGCCCGCCCGAATTCCCGGTGCATGAGTTCCGTCTCGGTCATGACGGCCAGCTTGGCGGCGGCGATGCGTTGTTCGATTTCGGACAAATTCATCTCACCACGAAGCCACGAAGCACACGAAGAACCAAGGATAGATTTTCTGCTTCGTGCACTTCGTGGCTAATCCTGATCCCGCTTCAACTGGTGACCGTGGCGGACGACGTTCTTCCTGCCGCGATCGTTGAGCTGGTCGAGCACCGCTGCGAGCCGCCGTTTCCTGTCGTCGCCCTGCCCGAACATCTCCAACTGGCCGCCCTTCTCCTCCACGCTGGAAAACCGCACGCTGACGAGCCGCAGCGGCCGGCGCTTCGTCCAGGCCGCCTTGAGCAGAGGCTGCACCAACGGGTAAAACGGCGCCTCCAGGTCCGTCGCCTCGGCGAGGCTGCGGCCGGTCGAGCTGTCTTCCATCCCGGGATAGCGCACCTTCACCGTCATGGTCTTCACCCGCTTGCCGTCCGCCCGGATCTTGGGCATGAGTTCGTCGATCATCCGTTTGGCGATGCGCTCGATTTCCGCCAAATCCCCGATATCCCGTCCGAATGTCTCCTGCGTGGAGTAGGACTTGGCGTCCTCTTCCCTCGTCTCCACCGGCCGGTCGTCTT
Source organism: Verrucomicrobiota bacterium (assembly GCA_043783345.1). Classification (GTDB taxonomy): domain Bacteria; phylum Verrucomicrobiota; class Verrucomicrobiia; order Opitutales; family Opitutaceae; genus Lacunisphaera. The sequence continues at coordinate 8,842 of JAYVZM010000289.1, read as the reverse complement.
CGCCCCGCGCCATGGCGAGCACCTCCTCCCACGCACTGCCGAACAAGGCTTTCAGTTCCGGCTCCGGGCGGGTGAACAGATCCCGCACCAGCCTGATGCCGGTCGCCTCCAAGCGGACCTCGCTCTTCTTGCCGACGCCCGGAAGGACGCTGATTTTCAACGGCGCCAGAAATTCCGCCTCCGTGCCGGGCGGCACGACGGTGAATCCTTTCGGCTTCCTGGCTTTGCTGGCGATGGCCGCCACGAGCTTGTTGGCGGCGATGCCGAAAGAGGTCGGAATCTGCAGATCGTCCCAGATGCGCTGCTGTAGCGCCCGCACCCGGCGCTCGATTTCGGCGACGGTCTTGAAACCGCAGGGCCCGAGGTCGAGGTAGCCCTCGTCGACGGAATTGCGCTGCACGATGGGGGTGAGCGTTTCGCACAGCTCGAACATTTCCCGTGATTTCTTGCTGTAGATGCCGGAGGTGTGCGGCAGCAGGATCAGGTCGGGACAGACCTTCAGCGCCAGCCTGGTGGGCATGGGAGTGTAGACCCCGCAGGCGCGGGCCTCGTAGCTGGCCGAGGAAATGATGCCGCGTTCGCTTCCGCCCACCGCGCACTTGGTGCCGCGCAACTCGGGTTTCACCGACAGCTCGCACGACACAAAGAACGCGTCGGCATCGAGGTGGACGACAGTCGGCAAAGCCGGTGTCGTAACGATGGTGGGCTGCAGACGGGGCATCACTGCCACGGATGACACGAATCGGCCCCGAGATCAACGCCGGGGCGTGCGGTAGGGGCGCTTGCCCTCAAGCGCCTCAGGGTCGTTGAGGGCAACGCCCCCTACCCTTAAGAATCAAAACCTGAACTTCGCCAGCCGCAGGTGGCGCTTCACGTCGTCCGGCGTGTGCCGGGCGGCGAGTTCCGCCAGCTTGTCCGCATCCACGCTGGTCGAGACGACGACGAGCGCCTTGCCGTTGACCACTGCCACGCAAATCTCCACGGGTCCCTCGGGGTCGAGGTCCTGCGGGACATAGACCAGCACCGTGTCCTTGTGGTCCGCCACGCCCACGAGCCGCGACCAGCCGCGTTTTGTCATAGCCTGGTCCGTGTTGGTGAAAAGCTGTTCGCGCGGCCAGTCGTCCGCCCCGGACTTGCGCTCGTAGACGCCGACGCTGGCGTGCCGGACCGCCGCGAGCGCCAGGCGCGCATCCCCCACGTCCTTGTTATGCACAAAAAGAAGGCCGGAGCGCACGGCCCCGAGCGTCACGCGGCCGACGCTCAATTGGACCTTGGTGTCCCAGCCGGAATCGGTGGCCGCCATCACCTGCTTGCGCAGCGCTGAGGCGTCGCTGTCCAGCGTCAGGTAACTTGCCGCCATCAGCGCCAGCACCACGAAGGGCGCGAGGCACAGGCCGAGCCCGAGCAGCACCCACCGCCAGACGCGGCGACGGGGAGCGGGTGTTTGAGGAGTGGGATTCACGGGGAAGTCCTGTTTGGGTGGGCCAGCGACCTTGGTCGCGCCAGATCTGAGGCGCGGCGAGCACGCCAGCCTACGCGGCTAGCCTCAGACGCCCTCGGCGGCCTTGTGCTTGTGGTCGAGCTTCACGTGAATCTTCTTGAGCGGGTCGATGTCGTATTTCTCCGCGATCTTGGCGATCTGATCGGCGTTGATGTTGCCCACGATGTTCACGAAGACCGCCTCGCCCTTGTGGTCGATGACCGTGACCACCAGGCCGTCGATGGCGTCGTCGCCGCGCTGCATGACGTGGACGTCGACGTTGTCGCCGTCGTTCTTTTCGCGGACGGTCACCATCTTCGTCCAGCCCTGCGACTCAAGCTTGCGGCGAACCGCCTCGATCTTCTCGACGTTGGAGGCGCGGTTGGAATCATCCAGCCCGACGACATTGACGCGGATGCTCTTGAGGTTGCCGACCAGCTCGGCGGCGTCGGGCTCATGCCGGGCGGCCAGCTTGGCGGCGAACTTGAGCATGGCGGTGTTGAGATTCACTTCGACGAACTGGCCTTTCGCGGAAGGCATCAGCTGGCCCATGTCGACATAACCGGCATCTTTTTCAGCGGCAAAACCGGCGCTGGAAAGCGACAGCGAGACTGCAGAGACAACGAGGAGGGAACGGAGAGATTTCATGGCGAGGGGAACGAGGTTTGGTTTGAGGCCCTGCGGCCCGTTACCCCCATCACACCGCACCCCTGCTGAAAGTCGCAGGGGAATCGTCTGCCATGCAGGGCCGGTGTTTACCGCCGGGCCTATTTGCGCTGACCTGCACGGCCCGCCGGCAAGCGGCGGCCCTTCATTAATCATGCCCCTTCAACGCCCGTCCCGTCAGCGAACGGGGCTCCGCCGCCAGGCCGGCTACGGGGCCGGCGTAGACGATCTCTCCGCCGTCGGGGCCGCCGCCGGGGCCGAGGTCGATGATCCAGTCCGCCAGATTGATGACGTCGAGGTTGTGCTCGATCACCACGAGGGTGTTGCCGGTATCGCGCAGCTTGAAGAGCAGGTCCATCAGCCGTTGGATGTCGGTCCAGTGGAGTCCGGTGGTCGGTTCGTCGAGGATGTAGAGCGTCGTCCCCTGCTCGCGCTTGCTCAGCTCCAGGGAAAGTTTGATCCGCTGCGCCTCGCCACCCGAGAGGGTCGTCGCGGACTGGCCGAGCTGCAGGTAGCCCAGCCCGACCGCCTCGAGCGTCGCCAGCTTCTCTGTGATGCGCGGCACGGCGCGGAACAGCTCCATCGCCTCGCGCACGGTCAATGCGAGCACATCGGCGATGCTTTTACCGTGGAAGCGCACCTCGAGGGTCTCGCGGTTGAAGCGCCGGCCGTCGCAGCTGGGGCATGGCGCGTAAGCGTCGGCCATGAACTGCATGTCGAGCTTGATCTGTCCGTCGCCCTGGCAGCGCTCGCAGCGCCCGCCGCGCACATTGAAGCTGAAACGGCTGGCCTTGTAGCCGCGCACCTTCGCGAGCGGCAGCTTGGCGAATAGGTCGCGCAACAGGTCGAGCAACCCCACGTAGCTCGCCGGATTGGAGCGCGGACTGCGGCCGATGGGCTCCTGGTCCACCACCACGGCTTTCTCGAAATGTTCGAGTCCGGTCAGCCCGCGATGCCGGCCGGGCAGTGTCTTCGCGCCGTTGAGTTTCCGGGCGGCCGCCGTCGCGAGAATGTCGTTCACGAGCGAACTCTTGCCCGAGCCGGACACGCCCGTGACGCAGGTCAGCAGCCCGACGGGAAAACGCGCTTCCACATTCTTGAGGTTGTGCTCGGTCGCACCCTTGACCGTCAGCCAGCGGTCATCGGGCTCGCGGTCCTTGGCGTCCTTGACCACGCCCTCCTTGCCCGCCAGATACGCGCCGGTCCGCGACGCCGAGGGCGGCAGCTTGGCGCAGTCCACGGGCGACCCTTGAAAGAGGATCCGGCCGCCTTCGGTGCCGGCGCCGGGTCCGAGCTCGATCAACTCGTCCGCGACGCGGATGGTGTCCGCATCGTGCTCGACCACGAGAACCGTGTTGCCGCGGTCGCGCAGTTCGCGCAGCGTGGCGAGCAGCCGCTGGTTGTCGTGCGGGTGCAGGCCGACGCTCGGCTCGTCGAGCACGTAGATGACGCCGACGAGACCCATGCCGAGTTGCGTGGCCAGCCGCACGCGCTGCGCCTCGCCGCCGGAGAGCGTGGGGTATTCCCGGTCCAGCGTGAGATAACCCAGGCCGGTCTCGCAGAGAAATTGCAGCCGCTGTTCGACGCCGGACAGCACCTCGCCCACCGCCTCGGTCGCCGGCAGCACCGCGGACAGGCCCTGCATGAATTCCCGGGCGCGGCGGATGTCGAGCGCCATGAATTGCGTGAAGCCCATGTAGGGCCGGTCTCCGACCGGCTCGGTGACCGTGCTCTGGCCATCGGGCGGCCGGTCGGAGACCGGCCCTACCCTGACCGCCGCGCTCCGGGCGTTGAGGCGCACCCCGTGACACGAGGGGCACTCGCCGCTCGACATGAAGGTGGCCAGCCGGGCGCGATAACCGTCGCTGCGCGATTCGCGCCGGCCGGCATGGAGCAGCGCGATCACCCCGGGGAAAGGCTTGAGCTCGGACTTCTGGGTGCGCCGCAGCCGGAAACTGAACAGCCGCTCCCCCGCCCCATGCAGCAGGATTCGGCGCGTCTCCGCCGGCAGATCCTGCCAGGGCATCTCGGGGTCGTAGGGCAGCTGCTCGGCCAGTTGCTTGAGGATGGAGCTGTGCCGGATGATGAGGTTCCTGCCGCCGATGCGCCATGGCTTGATGGCGCCCTCGCGCACGGATTTCTCCGGCTTGGGCACGATCAGTTCCTCGCTGAAGGCCAGCTTGCGGCCCAGCCCGCCGCACTCGGGGCACGCGCCTTCGCTGTGGTTGAAGGAGAAATGCCGGGGCGTGAGGACGTCGAACACGTCGCCGCAAATGACGCAGCTCAGGCTCTGGCTGAGGGGAATCTCGCGCCATGGCGCGTCGGGGTTTTTCTGCACCAGCACCAGCGCGCGGTTCTGTCCCTCGCGAAACGCCAGCTCGAGCGAGTCGGCCAGCCGGCTGCGCTGCTCGGCGGTGATGACGACGCGGTCGACGACCAGTTCCACCCCGAGTTCATCCGTGCCGTGGAGCACCAGCTTCGGCTCGTCCAAGGAATGGATCTCGCCCGCGATGCGGACGCGCTGGAAGCCCCGCTGGCGCAGCCGTGGCAGTTCGTCGCGCAGCACCGCCGGCTTGGCCGTCATCCACGGCGCCAGGATGAGCGCGCGTTCGCCCGGCGCATCGCGCAGCAATTGGGTGAGGCAGTCGTCGAGCGAGCGTTTCTGGACCCGCCCGCCGTCCTTGGGGCAACGTTGCTCGCCGCACAGGGCCCAGAGCAAGCGCGCATAGTCGGCCACCTCGGTCACCGTCGCCACCGTGCTGCGCGGGGAGCCGCCCCCGGTGCGTTGTTCGATGGCCAGCACGGGCGAGAGGCCGTGGATGAAATCCACGTCGGGCCGCTTCAGTTGCTCGAGCACCTGCCGCGCCTGCGCCGAGAGGCTCTCCATGTATTTCCGGTAGCCCTCGGCGTAGATCGTATCGAAGGCCAGCGAGGATTTGCCGGAGCCGCTGGGTCCGGTCAGGACGACGAGCCGGCCGCGGGGAATGCGGAGCTCCAGGTCGCGCAGGTTGTGCTCCCGCGCCCCCTTGATGTGAATGTGTGAAGCCGCGTCCATCGCCCCAACCTTGCCGCTTTGCGGCGAACGTCAAAACGCGAATGCGCCCGCCCGCGGCGCGGGCCAACGAGGATTAGGCCTTGAGTTATGACAGGGAAAACCGCTTCATTTCGGCAACACACCAAGCCCCAGGCTTGTTTTCCCCCATCCCCCACCCCACCCGCCTCCCTCTGCGAGGTTGCATTCGTTTCATCCCGTTATGAACCCAAGCAAAGCTGTTATGCATTGTCTCCGCTTCCCGGCATTGGCCGCTCTCGCCTTCACGGTCGGGCTCGCGCCCGCCGCTCGTGCCTTCGTGTTCGAGTTCGGCGCCGTCAAGGGCTCCTTCGACACGACCGTCTCGGTTGGCGGGCTCTACCGGATCAATGATCCCGACCATGACTACTATTCCATCTCTTCCGGCGGCCGGCAGCGTTCGTCCAACGCGGATGACGGCAACCTGAACTACCGGCACGGCATGTCCTCGTTCCTGGTGAAGGCGAATCATGACCTGCAGCTCGACTACCAGAATGCCGGCCTGTTTGTCCGCGGCTATTACTTCAACGATTTCGTCAACTCCAACGGCAACCGGGCCCGCACGCCGCTCAGTCCCGACGCCGAGAAGGTCGTCGCCCAAGGCGCCGAGTTGCTCGACGCCTATGTCTATGTGAAGGAAAAATTCGGCGACATGCCCGCCACCTTCCGGTTCGGCCGCCAAGTGCTGAGCTGGGGCGAGAGCACCTTCATCCCGAACGGCATCAACTCGATCAATCCGATCGATGTCGCCAAGCTCCGCACCCCGGGCTCCGAACTGAAGGAGGCGCTCCGTCCGCTCACCATGGCGTCCTTCGCCGTGAACCTCACCGAGGATCTTTCGCTCGAAGCCTTCTACCTTTTCGACTGGGAGCGCACGCGGGTCGACCCGCCCGGCACTTATTTCAGCACCAATGACTTCGTGGCCAAGGGCGGCACCAAGGTTTACCTGGGCTTCGGGGCCATCGCCGACTCGGCCGCGCTGGGCGCCATCTCGCGGGGCACGGACCGCGAGCCCGGCAGCAGCGGCCAATACGGCCTCAACCTCAAGTGGCTGGCCCACGGCCTCAACGACACCGAGTTCGGCCTCTATTACATGAACTACCACAGCCGGCTGCCCGTGATCTCGGCCAGCACGCCGACCATCCCGGTCAACGGCGCCAAGGCGGGAGCCGACTCCGGCGCCATTCTCGCCGCGAACTCGGCCTTCATGGGCGGCCTGGGGGCCGCCCTCGGCAGTGCCGACCCGGTGGTCATCGGCGGGGCCTTGAACACCTTGATCGGCGCCACGTTGACGGGCGTGCCCGCCAGCGCGCTCCCGGCCAATCTTCAACCCTTCTACGCCACCGTCGCCGGCGTCACCGGCCAGCTGGCCCAGCGCGAACTCCTGATCGCCGCGGCGACCGGCCGCTACCTCATCGAATTTCCCAAGGACATCCACCTGTGGGGCGCCAGCTTCAACACCAGCGTCAAGGGCATCGCGCTCCAGGGTGAGATCAGCTATCGCGCCAACCAGCCGCTGCAGGTCGACGACGTGGAACTGCTGTTCGCGGCGCTCTCACCGCTCAGTTCCCGCTTCGGGGCCAACAATCAAATCGGCACCTTCGCCCTCAACACCTACGTGCCGGGCTTCCGCCGCCACCAGGTGACGACCGGCCAGATCACCGCCACCAAGGTGGCCGGCGGCTTCTTCGGCGCGGACCAGTCGACCTTCATCGCCGAGGCCGGTTTCGTCAACGTTTCCGGTTTCGATGCCAAGGGCACGTTGCGCTACGACGGCCCCGGCACTTTCGTCGGCGGTGACATCAACTATATGACTGCATCCGGCAGCAACGCTTCCGGCATCGCTCCGCTCTCCGAGCCGGCCTCGGCCTTCGCCGACAGTTTCTCGAGCGGCTACCAGCTCGTGGCCCGGTTGGATTACAACAATGCTTTCCGGGGCGTGAACGTCTCGCCCCTGCTGGTCTTCACCCACGATGTCGGCGGCAACACACCGCTGCCGCTCGGCAATTTCGTCAATGGCCGGAAATCCGTCACCCTCGGGGCCGAGTTCTCCTTCCGCAATGCGTGGACTCTCGATGTCCGCTACGTGAATTTCTTCGGCGCGGGTCGCTACAATCTGCTGAGCGACCGCGACTACGTCTCGTGCAACCTGAAGTATTCGTTCTAACCCGCGCCCTTCCCCTCCCATGAAATCGAAAATTCTTTTTGCCGTCCTCGGCTTTCTCTCCTCCGTCCTCTGCGCTTCGGCCGGCATTTCGGCGGCCGACGTCAACCGCCTCGGCAACGACCTCACGCCGCTCGGCGGCGAAAAGACCGGCAATGCCGACGGCTCCATCCCCGCCTGGACCGGCGGCATCACCACCCCGCCCGCCGGCTACAAGCCCGGCATGCATCACCCCGATCCCTACCAGGGCGACCAGGTGCTGTTCACCATCTCCGCCGCCAATGCCGACAAGTATGCCGGCAAGCTCAGCGCCGGGCACCTCGCCCTGCTCAAGGCTTACGCCGACTACACCATGCCGGTTTACGCCTCGCACCGCAGTGCGTCGAATCCCCAGCGCATCTACGACGCCACCAAGCAGCACGCGACCACCGCCGCGCTCACCGGCGGCGGCAACGGCATCTCGGGCGCGGTCATCGGCATCCCGGTTCCCCTTCCGCAAAACGGCCTCGAGGTCATCTGGAACCATCTGACCCGTTATCGCGGGGTCGCTGCGCTCCGCAAAATCGGCCAGGCGGCGCCCCAGCGCAATGGCAGCTATCTGCCCCTCGTGCAGTTCGAGGACGAGTTTCTCTTCAACTATGTCCGCGAAGGCATGCAGGAGCAGGACCTCAACAACATCCTGGTCTACTTCAAGCAGGCCGCCGTCGCGCCCGCAAAGGTCGCCGGCACCATCCTGGTCGTGCATGAGACGATGGACCAGGTGAAGGAGCCGCGCCAGGCCTGGGTCTACAACAGCGGCCAGCGCCGGGTGCGACGCGCCCCCAACGTGGCCTACGACAACCCCGGCACCAACGCCGACAACATGCGCACCTCGGATCAGTTCGATATGTTCAATGGCGCGCCCGATCGTTACGAGTGGAAGCTCGCCGGCAAAAAGGAAATGTATGTCCCCTACAATTCCTACAAGCTCCACAGCGATGCGGTGAAATACAGCGACATCCTGAAGCCCCTGCACATCAACCAGGACCTCACCCGCTACGAGCTTCACCGCGTCTGGGTGGTCGACGCCACCCTCAAGCCCGGCACCAGCCACGTCTACTCGCGCCGCACGTTCTACATCGACGAGGACAGCTGGCAGATCCTCGCCGTCGACCAATACGACGGCCGCGGCCAGCTCTGGCGCGTCTCCGAGGCGCATTGCATCAACTACTACGATGCGCAGGTCTTCTGGAGCACGCTGGAGGTTCATACCGACCTTTTCGCCGGACGCTACCTGGCCATCGGTCTGGACAACGAGGGCCCGATGTATGATTTCAGCCTGAAGCGCAGCCCGCAGGACTACACGCCCGCGACCCTGCGTCAGGAAGGCGTCCGCTGAGTGGCAGATGACGGCTTTTCGAACAATTGCGGCGGGCTTTCGAGCCCGCCGTTTTTGTCTCTGGCTTCCCGTAGGGGCGCAGTC
>JAYVZM010000288.1:0-4143 GCA_043783345.1 Verrucomicrobiota bacterium | reverse complement strand
TCTGTAGCGGCGGTCTATGACCGCCGGCAGCTCCGCGGCACGATCGACGGCGGTCATAGACCGCCGCTACAGGGGCGTCTTGGCCGAATCCGCGGCTTCCCCGAGCTTCAGCAAGCGGATGATCCGCTCGGAGTCGTAAACACAGCCGTTCCAGCTGCCGCCGCTGGCGTGCTGCAGGGCCGCCCACAGGCGGGTATCGGCGGGCACGCGCGGGTCGGGCTTCAAATCGGGATGAATCGGCCGGGCGGCGAGGGCCCCGGCATTCAGTGAAATCACGTCAACGCCACCCTCGAGCTTGCGGGTGTCGACGCGGAGCCGGATGATGTCGCCGTCGCGCAGCCGGCCGATCGGGCCGCCGGCCCAGGCCTCGGGGCTGATGTGGCCGACGCAAGCGCCGGTCGAAACCCCGGAGAAGCGGCCGTCGGTCAGAAGGGCGACGCGCTCGCCGCCCTTCATGTATTTGAGCGCCGCGGTGATCTGGTAGGTTTCGGGCATGCCGCTGCCGGGCCCGAGACCGATGAGCACGAGCACTTCGCCCGGCTGGACCTTGCCATCCTTGATCGCGGCGATGGCGGCGGCCTCCGAGCAGAGGATGCGCGCCGGCCCTTCGTGCTGAAAGATCCCGTCCGGGCCGATGAGCGCCGGGGCGATGGCGGTGCTCTTCACGAGCGCGCCCTCGGGCGCGAGGTTGCCGTGCAGGAAAGTGACCGTGCTGGCGAGGCCTTTCTCCCGGGCGCGTTCGGCGGACATAATGACGTCGGCGGGATCGATGCCGTCGAGCTGGCGCAGCTTCTCGCGCAGCCGCGACCGGCGTTCGCTCTGTTCCCACCAGGCGATATTTTCGCCGAGCGTGCGGCCGCTGACGGTGCGGGCGTCGAGTTTCAGAAGGCCGCGGGCGCGGAGGTGCAGCATGACCTCCGGCACGCCGCCGGCGAGGAACACTTGGACGGTGGCGAAGTGGCGCGGGCCGTTGGGCAGCACGTCGACGAGCCGCGGCACGGCGCGGTTGATCCGGGCCCAGTCAGCCGCTGTGGGCGCGCGCAGCCCGGCGGCATGGGCGATGGCCGGCACGTGCAGCACGAGATTGGTGGAACCGCCGACCGCGGCGTGCAGCACCATGGCGTTGTGGATCGAGTCGGCGGTGAGGATGTCGCGCGTGGTTGAGCCGTGCTTGTCGAGATCGAGCAGGGCGAGCGCGGAACGGCGCGCGAGGTCCCGCCAGATGTCGGCGCCGGACGGGCTGAGCGCGCTGTGGGGCAGAGTGAGGCCGAGGGCCTCGGCCACGACCTGGCTGGTGGCGGCCGTGCCCATGAACTGGCAGCCGCCGCCCGGCGAGCCGCAGGCGCGGCAACCCATGTCGGCGGCATGCTCGAGCGTGACCTCGCCGCGGGCGAAACGGGTGGCGAGCGTCTGGACCTTGGCCGTGTCCTCGGCCTCCTCCGCGAGCAACGTGACGCCGCCGGGCACGAGGACGGTCGGCAGATCGGGGCTGCCGGCCAAGGCCATGAGCATCGCCGGGAGGCCCTTGTCGCACGTGGCGATGCCCAGCACGCCGCGCCGGGTGGGCAGCGAACGGATGAGCCGGCGGAGAACGACGGCGGCGTCGTTGCGGTAAGCGAGGCTGTCGAGCATGCCCGCGGTGCCGTTGGTGCGACCGTCGCAGGGATCGCTGACGCAGCCGGCGAAGGGCAGGGCGCCCGCGCCCGAGATGGTGCGGGCGGCTTCCTCGACGAGCAGGCCGATTTCCCAATGGCCGGTGTGATAACCGAGCGCGATGGGCGAGCCGTCGGGGGCGCGCACCCCACCCTGGGTGCTGAGGATGAGGAATTGGCGGCGCAACAACTGCGCGGGGTTCCAGCCCATGCCGGCGTTTTGGGTCCAGCCGAAGAGATCGCCGCTGCTCATGCCCTTCAGCAGCTCCGGCGTCAACGGCAGGACTCCGGACGGCCCCGCGGCGGTGGTGCGGAGCTGGTAGATCGCCTCGTCGGCGGAGTCGAGCAGCGGGTCGCGGCTCATGGTCAGAGCACCGTGTTGACGAGCGTGCCGACGGGCGCGATCGTGATGCGGATCTGGTCGCCGCGGCGCAGGGTGAACGTGTCGGGCGGGATGACCCCGGTGCCGGTCATGAGATAGCAGCCCCGGGGAAACGAATTGTCGCGAAACAGCCATTCGACGAGCGAAGGGAGGGGACGTTTGAGCGCGGCGAGAGTGGTTTCGCCGGTGAACGCGGCCGCGCCGTCGCGCACGATTTCGAGGGCGATGACTGTCGCGGGGCCGGGGAGCTCGCTGGTGATGACCAGGCAGGGCCCGAGCGCGGCGCTGCGATCATAGACCTTGGCCTGCGGCAGGTAGAGCGGGTTCTCGCCCTCGATGTCGCGCGAGCTCATGTCATTGCCGATGGTGTAACCGAAGATCCGGCCGGTGGCGTTGATCGCGAGGGTGAGTTCCGGTTCGGGGACGTTCCACTTCGAATCCGAGCGGATGCGCACGCCGCCACCGGGCGCCGCGACGCGGTGCGGGGTGGCCTTGAAAAAGAGTTCCGGGCGGGGCGCCTCGTAAACGCGGTCATAGAAGGTGCCGCCGCCGGCGTCGCGCGACTCGGCGACCCGGGCGCTCTTGCTGCGCTGGTAGGTGACACCGGCGGCCCAGACCTCCTGGCTCTGGATGAGCACGCCCAGGTCTTCGGCCGGGGTGGGCGCGCTGACCGGCTTGCCGGCGGCAAAGGCCGCGGTCGCGAAGGCGACGGGATCGGCGGCGGCGAACAGCCGGTCGATGGTGAAATCAGCGGCAAGGTTGATGTAAGTTCCTTCCTGCTCGAGCAGGAAGGCGTGGTTGATCGCGTAGAGACGGAACATGAGGGGTAGTTTCAAACTGAACCGGGGGACAGTGTGAATGCAATCCATTCGTCCATCCAAGCCCGTTCTAACATATGACGATGAACGGGGCCAAAAAGTGGCCGCGATTTTACGGTGGCATCGTTGACCGGGGAGGATGATCGTCGCTTCCTTTTCGTGTCCATGACTTCCGCCTTTTCCCCTTGGCTCCGGCGTTGGCTTTTCCTCGCCTTCCTGCTCGGCGCGGCGACCGGCCTGCGCGCCGCCCCCGCCCTGGTGGTGGTGGTGAGCATCGACCAGTTCCGTTACGACTACCTCGAGCGGTTCCGCCGCCATTTCGGTCCGGGCGGGTTCAATCTTCTCTTGGAACACGGCCTCAACTTCACTGACTGCCACTACCGGCACTCCAATACCAAGACCGGCCCGGGACACGCCGTCATGCTGACGGGGGCCTATGCCAACCGGCACGGGATCATCGGCAACGAATGGATCGATCGCGACACGTTTGAGCAGGTTTCCTGCGTCGGCGATCCGGGCGTGCAGGTCGCGGGGCTGCCGCCCTCTCCGGCGCCGCGCCTGCCGGGGATCAACGACCCCTATCTCGGACGCTCGCCAAAATATCTGCTGGCCGCCACCGTGGGCGACGAGCTCAGGGCGAGCCAGGGCGGACGGTCCAAGGTCATCGGGATTTCCAACAAACACCGGTCGGCCATCCTGATGAGCGGCAAACAGGCCAGTGCCGCCTATTACCAGGAAAAAGGCGTGATGGTGACCTCCACCTACTACATGTCCGAGCTTCCAGCCTGGGTGCGGCAATGGAACGCCGCCGGCAAGGTCGACGCGTATTTTGGCAAAGTGTGGGACCGCTTGCTGCCGGCGGCCGACTACGAGGTGCAAGGACCGGACGATGCGGCCGGCGAGGACGACAAGACGGGCCAGTTGGGCCGCACGCTGCCGAAGACCATCACCGGCGGAGCGCCGGCGCCCGGCACGGCGTATTACGAGGCCTTCGAAAACACCCCATTCGCGAGCGAGGTGCTGGAGGATTTCGCCGCGGCCTGCGTCGAGCATGAAAACCTCGGTGGACGCGCAGGTGTCACCGATCTGCTCTGCGTCAGTTTCTCCGCCAACGATCACGCCGGCCACCTCTACGGGCCGGACAGCCACGAGGCGATGGATCTGGTCGTGCGGACCGACCGGATTCTCGCCCGGTTTTTCAAATTCCTCGACGAACGCATCGGCCTGCAGAAATGCCTGATCGTGCTCACGGCCGACCACGGCGTCTCGCCCATGCCCGAGCGGCTCCACG
>JAYVZM010000287.1:0-4153 GCA_043783345.1 Verrucomicrobiota bacterium | reverse complement strand
AGGCGTTCTTCAACCTCTGCGAGGACGAGCAAGGGGCGGTCTGGGCGGCCCGCAATTCCGGCTTGGTGCGCATCAAGGACGGCCGCATCAGCACCGTGGATCATCACCAGGGCCTGCTCTCGGACCTGATCTACGCCGTCGTGCCCGACCTGCAGGGTAACTTCTGGATGGATTCCCCGGAAGGGTTCTTTCGGGTAAGCCAGCAGGAGCTCAATGCCGTGGCCGATGGCACGCTGGCGCGGATCACGTGCACGGTTTACGACGGTTCGCACGTCATCAAGACCGCCGAGAAATTAAACGGTGAATACTCGGGTTGCCGTTCGCTCGACGGCCGGATCTGGCTGTCCAGCGCCAAGGGCGTCATCCAGATCGATCCGTCACGCCTGCCGGTGAACTCCCGGCCGCCGCCGACCCGGCTCCAGCGGGTGCGCATCGGCGGCAGCGATTATCCCGTGGATCGCGAACCGGACCTCGCAGCCGGTGTCCAGAACCTGGAATTCGATTACAGCGCCATCGACTACCAGGCCCCGGAGCGCATCCGCTACCGTTACCGCCTCGAAGGCTACCAGACCGACTGGGTGGATGCCGGCATCCGCCGGTCGGCGTTTTTCACCAGCCTGCCGCCCGGCAGCTACCGCTTCCACGTCCAGGCGTGCAACGCCGATGGCGTGTGGAACAATGTGGGGGCGAGCTACAGCCTCACCCTGCGGCCGCAGCTGCACGAATCCTGGTGGTTCCGCGGCGGCCTTGCCGCGGCGGGGCTCGGGTTGCTCGGCCTGGCCTGGGCCGCCCGCGACCGCCACCGGCGGGGCGAGATCGCGGAAATCCGGCACCGCGAGGAACTGCAGATGCAGATGATCGAGAGCTCGCCCGTGCCCATGCTCATGCTCGATGACCGGCACCACGTCCTCTACGCCAATGCGACCTTCACACGGGTCTTTGGCTACACCGCGGACGAGATTCCGGACTTGGGCACCTGGTGGCGCCTGGCCAGCACCGATCCAGCCACGCGGGAGGAATGGGCGGCCGGCTGGGAGCGCCAGCTCACGGCCGCCGCCACGACCGGACGCTCACTCGACCCGGTCGAAACCACCCTGGCCCACAAGGACCGCAGCCTGCGGCATGTCGTCGTCACCACGTCGGCGGTCGGCGAGCGGACGCTCGTCATCTGCTCGGACCTGACCGAACACCGCCAGCTCGAGGAACAGCTGCGCCAAGGACAGAAGATGGAGGCGATCGGCCGGCTTTCCGGCGGCATCGCGCATGATTTCAACAATCTGCTCACCATCATCCTCGGCAACTTGTCGTTGCTGGAGATGGCCCAGAACCTCCCCAAGGACGCCGCAGAATCAATCGGGGATATCAAAGGCGCCGCGAGACGGGCCGCCAACCTCACGCGCCAGTTGCTCGCGTTCAGCCGCAAGCAACCGATCCACTCCGCCGCCATCGACCTCAACCAGGTGGTGACCGAGATGACCAGCATGCTGCAACGCATCGTCGGCGAGGACGTCCGGATCGATCTGCAGCTGGCCCCCGGCATCGGGTCCACCCAGGCCGACACGACGATGATCGAGCAGGTCGTATTCAATCTCGTGCTCAACGCCCGCGATGCCATGCCGCGCGGCGGTCGGCTCGTGGTCTCCACCGCCATTACCGAGGTGCTGCCCGGGGCCGTGCCCGCCACGCTCAACGCCCGCCCCGGACGCTTTGTCTGCCTCGCCGTGGGCGACTCCGGGTGCGGCATCCCGCCCGCAATCATGCCGCGGATCTTCGATCCGTTTTTCACCACCAAGGAAGTCGGCAAGGGCTCCGGACTGGGGCTGGCCACCGTTTTCGGCATTGTCGAGCAGCACCAAGGCTGGATCGAGGTGCAAAGCGAAGTCGACCGGGGCAGCACGTTTCGCGTCTACCTGCCCGCCGACAACGCCACACCGGCGGCCGCCCCAAAGACGGACGATCCGGTGACGCGACCCGCGGCCGGCGCCAGCCGCTGCATACTGCTGGTCGAGGATGATCCCGGTGTCCGGGCCTACGCGCGCAAGACGCTGCTCTACCAGGGGCACCGCGTGCTCGAGGCCGCTTCGGGCCTCCTGGCCCTTCCGGTCTGGAACGAGCACCGCGACCACATTGAGATACTCTTCACCGACGTGGTAATGCCGGACGGCATCAACGGCCTGGAACTCGCCCGGCGCCTGCTGCAGGAGAAGCCGGCGCTGAAGGTGATCTATGCCAGCGGCTACAGCGCCGAGGTGGCTGGCGGCGACTTTTCGGGCCGCGCCGGCATCGATTTCATCGGGAAGCCCTACACCCCGGCTGATCTCATCCGCATCGTCGAACGCGCGGCGTCCGGCCTGCCCTCGGGCGCAGGACCCGTCGTCCCACCACCCGCGCCCTGAGCCCTACGAACATCTCCCAGACCGGGCCGATGGCGCCAATCCCGCACCGGTTACAGCAAGTCTTGCGGTCATGCAGGCTCCGAATTGATATAATGGGGATATATGAGAATCTGCCGTGCCAGCCACCTGCGCCTCGCTCTGCTGCGAGCGGTGGGCGGCGCGTTGTGGGTCTCCGGCTTGGCGGGAGTCGGAGCGCAGGGGCAAGATGTCCCGCCCGCGCCCGCCCCGGCCTATCAAGCTCCGACCGACCTGCGCGAACTCTTGAAGATCGACGAGCCGATGCGACGCTTTTTTGGCGAACGGCTGCGGCGGCCGCACGGCCACAGTGGCGACCAACTGCGCGCGCTGATGGAGTCCCTCCTCCAGCCGGAGGGGTTGCATTTCGCTTACGACGCCGAGGGCACGTTCGACGCCCGGGAGACTTTCCGGCAACGGCGCGGCAACTGCGTGAGTTTCTCCTTTCTCGTCGTCGCGGTGGCGCGTGAGTTCGGCTACACGGCTTCGTTTCAAAGCGCGGCCAATTCGGTCCGGTGGGAACGCTTCGGCGACCGCATTGTTTCGGTTCACCACTTGAACGTCCGAGTCGAGGCCGACGGCGGAAACTATGTCATCGACCTGTGGCCGGAGCTGGCTTCGGGAACCGGCGCCGCCATGCGGAGGGTCAGCGACCAACGCGCCTTTGCCCAGTTCTACGATACCGCGGGGTTCTTCAAACTGCTGCATGCGCAGCCGGCGGAAGCACTGCAGTTCATGACCCTGGCGACGAAGACCGATCCGGACTATGCCGACGCGTGGGCCAACCTCGGGTCGCTGCTCTCCCACCTGGGCAACCTGGTCGAGGCCCGCGCCTGTTTTGAGCGCTCCCTTGAGGCCGACTCCCGCTGTGTGCTGGGCCTGGACGGATACGTCACCGTATTGCGGCGTCTCGGTTCCCCGGAAGATCTCCGGACCGCGACGAAATACGAGCGCCGCGCGCAGGGAATCCGCGACCGCAACCCCTACTACCAGCAACTTCTCGCCGAGCGCGCGCAGGAGCATGGCGACTGGGTCGCGGCGGAGAAGCTTTTGCGGCGGGCCATTGCGCTGAAGAATGACGAACCGCAGTTCTACGAGCAATGGGTGAAGGCGTTGCGCCAACTCGGCCGCGAGGACGACGCCCGTCGCGCCACCGCGAAACTCGAGAAACTCCGGCACCGCCGCGCCACCGTCCCGGTTTATCCCGCGCCCTAGCACCCGGGGGAAAGCGAAACGGGTTCCGGCTTTCTGGCTGGCATTGGTGCCGGAGCATGCCTGCGCCGACCCGGGAAAGGCCTTCCGGCAATCAAACCGTCGCTGCCCTACGCCACCCGCGCCCAGAGCACCTTGAGGTAGCGGCTTTCGAGGCAGTTCGAGTAGACGGGATGGTCCACGCCCGCGCCGGTGCGATCGAAGAATTGCAGCCGGCGGTTGAGCCGGTGCGCGCCCTTGATGACGCATTCCTCGAACGTCTCGAGCGACACGAGCCCCGAGCAGGAGCAGGTGACGAACAACCCGCCCGGTTTCACGAGGCTGGCGGCGATCTGGTTCAGATCGGAATATTTCCGCATCCCCTCGGACGCGCCGGCGGGCTCGCGGGTCATGACGAACTTCGGTGGATCGCACACCACGGCGTCGAACTGCTCGCCGTTCTTCTGCATCTGCCGCGCGTAGGCGAAGGCGTCGGCGTGCACCCACTTGAGCTTGTTGGGCGAAATCTGGTTCAGGTTGGCGTTGCGCCG
>JAYVZM010000286.1:0-4155 GCA_043783345.1 Verrucomicrobiota bacterium | reverse complement strand
GAAAAATATAGGCGGGGGGACGAGCCCGGACGATGGGGTAACCCCGGTAATCTGCGGCCGGATTCCACCGTATTTTCCGCGGGGGCAATCAGGGCCTCCGGCGTGCCGCGGTAAGTTCTCACCCGCAACGGCGGTCCGTCATAGGCGATGCAACCGATGAAGCCGGCCGCGGGATCGGCGGGCTCCACCTGGTCCGGGACCGGTGCGGCGTGGTCGAGGTCGAGACCGGTGCCCCAGAACTTGCCCGAGGCTTCCAGTTGGGTCCAACGCCGGTAGAAATTGTCCTGGCGCGCCGGGGGCGCGAGGGCCCGCTGGCGGGGGCAGTCTCCGGCGACGAAAACGCGCTCTTCGAGCGACGCGAGGTCCGGCAGCTCCCGGAGCTGCTCGAGGTCGGTGCCGAGGCGGGTGCTCCGCGCCAGGGCAAGCAGGGCCAGCGGACCGGAGTGCGAAAGATTGAATTGCAGATCGGCGGCCGAGCCGGAGACGGTGAGCGCGGGCTTGCCTTGGGGACCATAGGCGAAGGCAAGCGCGGCCGGCCCGGTGCGGAGATAGCGGCCCAGCAGCCGGCGCAGCACCAGCCGGGCGGCGACGTAGCGGCGTCGATCACGGTCGAAATGAAAGGCGGCGGCCCGGGCCCGTTCGTCGGCCGAGAGGGGCGATTCGTTCGGCGAAGCGGCCAGATGGTGGTCGTCGAGCCACGCGCACCAGAGATGGATCTCGCCCCGGCCGAGAGCCGGAAAAACCGCCGGGACCGGCCAGTGGATGTCAGGTGGCTGTTCCATGGCAGGATCCTCAAGCGGGGCGCAACGCGGCCAAGTCCGACGGCGTGAAACGGAGGTCGGCCGAGGCGGGTAGCAGCTGACCGTAGTCCAGTTTGAGGACGCGGTCCGCGACGTTGAAATAGCGGTCGTCGTGGGTGATCACGAGGACGGTCTTCTCGCGGCGTTTCAGTTCGGGGAGGAGCTGCCGGTAGAAGATATCCTTGAACAACGGGTCCTGGTCGGCCGCCCACTCGTCGAACACGTAGAACGGGCGGTCCTCCAAGTAGGCGGTGAGGAGCGCCAGCCGCTTGCGCTGGCCGGACGAGAGCGCGGTGGTCGACACCCGGCCGCCCGCGATCTTCACCTTATGGTTGAGGTGGAGCTGCGCGAGGTATTCCTCCGCCTGCAGGTCCATGTCTGGCGAGCGGAGGCCGAGGAGGGTTTCAAAGAGATGGAAATCGGCAAAGACAGTCGAGAAAAGCTGGCGGTAGTCGTCGCGATTGGCGTCGGTGATCGCGCGGCCGTCGAGGAAGATCTCGCCCGATTCGGGCGGATAGAGGCCGGTGATGATCTTGGCCAGGGTGGACTTCCCGCTGCCGTTGCCGCCGACCAGGAAGACCAGCTCGCCCCGGCGGAATTCCAGGTCGAGGGGGCCGAGGACGAATTTGTCGTCGCTTTGATCGCTGCGATAGGTGTGGGCGATGCCGGTGAACTCCAGGCGCGAAAATGCGGACGCGGCCCCGCCGGCCGGCTGATCGTCGGACTCGCCGCCCAGCGAGACGCCGAGC
Source organism: Verrucomicrobiota bacterium (assembly GCA_043783345.1). Lineage (GTDB taxonomy): Bacteria > Verrucomicrobiota > Verrucomicrobiia > Opitutales > Opitutaceae > Lacunisphaera. The sequence goes on along the minus strand of JAYVZM010000286.1, from coordinate 2,606 downwards.
GCATCGATCTTGCGCAGCGCCACATCGGCCCGGCTGAACACCGCCAGGCTGCTCATCACGCCGGCGAGCGGCCCCATCAGGTAGAGCACGGTGAGCACGTAGCCGGTCAGCGTCTTGATGTCCGTGCCCTGGAAGCGCGGCAGGAAGAAGAGAATCAGGCCGACGAGCACGTAGAAGAGGAGGTGGGACCAGTTGTGCGCGAGCATGAACCGGGTCTCGGCCGCCACCGTGTGCCGCTGGAAATCCTCGGTGCTGCTCTGCACGTTCTCCGTCATGAACGCCTCGCGGCGCAGCTGGTGGAGTTTCAGCTCCTTGATGCCTTCGGTCAGGGTGCGAAAATGCGCATACAGGCGGTCCTCGGCCTCGCGGGCCTGGAACAGCGCGCGAAATCCGCTGGTAATGAAGATCCGGTAACAGCCGGCGCCGGCCAGGATGAGCACGCCCATCGCGACGAGCATGTGCCAGGAAAGGAAAGTGAGATACACCGCGCCGCCGAGCAAGACGGCGAGGTTCACCGCGAGAGTGGGGAAGCCGAAGAGCGCGGACATGAGGCTGTTGACGTCGTCGACCAGCGCCACCATCAGGCGCGACGCCCCGATCTGCTCGAGCCGGCGGAGCGGCACGCCGAGGATGCGGCGCACGAGCTGCCGGCGGAGGTCGGCGATGGCCTGCTGCGAGTAGCGGATGAGCCAGAGCTGCGAGACGAAGCCGGTCGCGAGCTTGCCCACGACCAGCAGGGAGAAGACCACGGCCATCGCGACCAGGGTGGCGTTGCGCCCGGGGTCGTTCAGCACGTGGTTGATCAGGGCGATCAAGCCGGCGTTGCAGGCCCCGCTGGCCAGGGCGGTGAGCACGGTGATGACCAGCATGCGCCGGCAGCGATGAAGAAGGAATTGGAACAATTTCATGTGGAGGATGGAAGTGAAGCGCCCGGGCGGCTTTGGGCCCTGGTCAGCGCGGTGAGAAACCGGGCGCTGAGTTCGCGCACGTGCGGTTCCATGAAGATCCGCTCGTGGGAGCCGGGCAGTCCGACGATCTCGACCCCGCGGCGGGCGAGCGGGCCCCACCCGAACTGCGGGTCGAAGGAACAGAGAAACGGGTGGCCGCGCGTCCGGAAGAGCACGACCGCGCCGTCGTAGGGCGGCGCGCGGTAGGTCGAGAGGGCGCGGAGGTGGACCTTCCAGAGATCGAGTTCAATCTCGGGGAAAATGCTGGTGTCGATGACCTCCTCGATGTCGAACGCGTCCGTTCGTCTGAGGATCCGGCGGGCGAGGTGCCGGCCGATGCCCCGGGCCTTGCGCCGGAGAAAGCGGAACCGCTCGGCGCGCGGCTGGGCGAGGAAATCGGAGAGCCAGTAGGCGGTATTGGTGGCGAACCGGTAGTGGAAATCCGGGCGCCACCACGGCAGTTGCTGGTAGCCGCTGTTGGCGGCGGCGCTGTCGAGCAGGGCGACCAGCGCCACTTCCTCCCCGCCGGCGCGGAGCTGGCGCGCCATCTCGTAGGCGACATTGCCGCCGAAACAGTAGCCGGAAAGATAGTAGGGGCCATGCGGCTGGACCGTGCGGATTTCGCGGAGGTAATGGGTCGCCATGTCCTCGATGCGATCGAATTCGGGCAGGCCGCGCATGCCGCGGGATTCCAGGGCGTAGACCGGCTGGTCGGCGCCGAGATGCGGCACGAGGTTGGTGTAGGTCCAGAGGTTGCCCCCGCCGGCGCCGTGCACGAAGAAGACGGGTGGCCGGTTGCCGCGGGGCTGCAAGGCTACGAGCGAGGAACAGGGCGCCGGGCCTTCGCTGGTCCCAAGACGGACGGCGAGCTGCTCGATGGTCGGGGATTCGAACAGGCACGCGAGGGGCAGCCGGCGGCCGAATTCGCGCTCGATTTGCGCGAACAGCCGCACGCCAGCCATCGAATGGCCGCCCAGTTCGAAGAAACTGTCGAGGACGCCGACCGGCGAAAACCCGAGGGTCTTTTCCCAGATCGCCACCAGCTTCGCCTCGACGGCGTTGCGGGGCGCGACCAGCGCCGGCCGGCTGGCGACCGGAGCGCTGTCCACCGGCGGCAGGGCGGAGCGGTCGACCTTGCCGTTGGCGTTGAGGGGGATTTCCGCGACCGGCATCAGCACGGCGGGCACCATGTAGTCGGGGAGATTTTTCTGCAGGTAGCTGCGCAATTCCACCGGATCGGGCCGCAGGTTTTCCCGTCCGGCCACGTAGGCCACGAGCCGCGGCTCGACCCCGGGCACCGCGTCGACGATCACTGTCGCCTGGGCGACCGCGGGATGCTGGGTCAGCACGGATTCGATTTCGCCCAGTTCAAGACGGAAACCCCGCAGCTTGATCTGGCGGTCGACCCGGCCGAGAAACTCCAGGGTGCCGTCGGGGAGCCAGCGGGCCAGATCGCCGGTGCGATAGAGGCGCGTGCCGGCCTCGAAGGGATTCGGCACGAACCGCTCGGCGTCGAGTTCCGGCCGGCGGAGGTAGCCCGACGCGAGCCCGTCGCCCCCGGTGTAGAGTTCACCCGGGATGCCCACCGGCACCAGTTGGCGATGGGCATCGAGCAGATAGACGGTAGTGTTCGCGATCGGCCGGCCGATCGGCACCGAC
>JAYVZM010000285.1:0-4165 GCA_043783345.1 Verrucomicrobiota bacterium | reverse complement strand
CGCCCATGGTGAAAGCGGCGGCGATCATGGCGCCGGTTTTTCGCAGGTGGATCCGGTTCAGTTCCTCGGCCGTGATGCCGGGGTTTTTCTCGGCGAGCAGGTCATCCATCTGGCCGCCGATCAATTCGCGGCTGCCTGCCGCCGCGGCCAGTTCGCGGACGAGGGCGAGGCCGATGTCCGCCGGGTAGTTGGCGCTGAGCAGCGCGAACGCCTGGGTGAGCAGCGCGTCGCCGGCCAGGAGGGCCGTCGCCTCATCGAATTGCTTGTGGGCGGTCGGCCGGCCCCGGCGGAGGTCATCGTTGTCCATGCACGGCAGATCGTCGTGGATGAGGGAGTAGGTATGGACGCATTCGACGGCCACGGCGGCCGGCAGGGCGAAGTCGGCCTCAGCCCCGAACAGCTCGGCCGTGGCCAGCACCAGGACCGGTCGCAGGCGTTTGCCTCCGGCCTGGAGGCTGTAGCGCATCGCCTCATGCAACCGGGGCGGGCGGGTGCGGGCCGTGGGGAGAAAGTCGTCCAAGCCGCGCTCCACGCGCTGGCGATAGAGGTCGAACTGGTCGGCAAAATTCATGCGGGGGAGACGACTGACCTCAACGCGCTTAGTGGCTTGAGGTCAAGCCGCTCCACCGGAAATCTCCGGCTGGCGGGCCAAGAACAGACTCGCCAAGCCGCGGCGCGCGAACCATAAACTAATCCACTTTTTCGGATGCCCACCTACGAATACATCTGCACAAAATGCGGCCACGAGATGGAAACCTTTCACTCCATGAAGGACGTTCCGCACAAGGTCTGTCCGGCCTGCAAGCGCCGCACGCTCCGCCGCAAGGTCGGCGGCGGCGCAGGCCTGATTTTCAAGGGCAGCGGCTTCTACATCACCGACTACAAGAAAAAGCCCGCCGACAAAGGCGGGGCCGCCCCCAAGCCTTCGGAATCCAAAACCAGCGACCCCAAACCTGCAGCGCCCGCCGCGGTCAAATAACCCTCCCTCGCCATGGCTGACAAAAAAATCGAAAAAGCCCTGTATGGTCCCAGCCTCACGGAAGTCGCCTTGGGGGCGGTGCTGGGCCTGCTGGTCGGGGTGGTGGCGGCCTGCGTCTACCTGGTCTTCAAGCCGGTGCAGCAGATCAAGGAAATGCCCAAGGAACCATTGCGCAGCGTCGTCTATTACCTGCCCGGCTCGGAGAGCACGGCCAAGAGCAGGGGCTGGCAGGCCAAGGAAAAGCAGTTGATCGGCGGGGCGGGCATTTCGGTCGTCGAGGACGAACTGAACGCCTGGGCGGTGTCGCTGGGCGCCCCTTCGGCCGCGCCCAAGCCGGCCGCCAAACCTGACGCCAAGCCCAAACCGGCCGAGAAACCCAAGCCAGCCGAAAAGGCCGAGGCCAAGTCGGACGACGCCAAGAAGGCAGCGCCGGAGGGATTCATCATCCCGTCAACCCTCAATTTCCGCATCATCGGCGACAAGCTGCAAATTGGCCTGAAATGCACGCTGAACTGGTATGGGGTGACCTACGATGTCACTGTGCTCGCCACCGGCAGTTTCCGCAAATCCGGCGACTCGTTCGAGTTTGCTCCCGACAAAGTCTACCTCGGTTCCTGCCCGCTGCACCTGGTGCCTGCGGCGTCCGGCCTGCTCGTCTCCACCATCACCGGCAAGCAGAAGATTTCGGACGAGTTGCGCGTCGCCCTGAGCAAGCTGACGAACGTGACCATCGAGAACGGGGCCCTGAAGCTGGCCGTGCAATAAGGGCGTCCCTCCGCCCCCGGCCGTGTCGAAGCACCTGAAAAACATCAGCGTCGTTGCGATGGCGACCGTGGTTTCGCGCGTGCTGGGCCTGGTCAGGGAGATCCTGACCGCGGCGGTTTTCGGCACCGGTGCGCTGAGCTCGGCTTTTTTTTCCGCCTTCACGCTGCCGAATCTTTTCCGACGGCTGCTCGGCGAGGGTGCGCTCACCGCCGCCTTCGTGCCGACCATGAGCCACGAGCTGGAGCACAATCAGCGGGACGGCGCATTCACCCTCGTCAGCAAGGTGTCGAGCTGGCTGCTGGTGGTCACGACCGTTGTCGTCGTGCTCGCGATGCTGGTCATGGCCAACGCCGCGTCGCTGCTGCAGCTGACCCGCAACCTGGGGATGGAAGCGGACACGGTGCAGCGACTCCTGTTGGGCGCCGATCTGGCGGTGGTCCTGTTTCCCTACATGATATTTGTCTGTCTCGCGGCGGCGTTCAGCGCGGCCTGCCAGGTGCTCGGGCGCTTCACCGAGCCGGCGCTGTCCCCCGTCTGGCTGAACCTCGCCATGATTGCGTCGCTCGGGCTCGGGGGCTGGTGGGCCTGGGGCGACACCGCGCGGATGCACCTGCTCTGCGGGGGCGTGCTCGTGGGTGGTTTTCTGCAGATGGTAGTGCCCGGGGCCGTGCTCTGGCAGGAAGGCTGGCGGCCCCGGCTCGACCTGAAACCCGACGCTCGGGTGCGCGAGATCGTCCGGCTAATGGGCCCGACGGTGATCGGGTCGGCGATCTACCTCATCAACATCTCGATTTCCCGCCTGATCGGACTGTCGTTGAACGACCAGGCGGTCGCGGTCCTGAACTGGGCGACGCGCGTCATGGAGCTGCCGATCGGGGTGTTCACCGCGGCGATCGCGACGGTGGTTTTTCCGCTCATCGCCCGCCACGCGGCCCGGTCCGACTGGGACCAGCTCGGCAAGGACTATCACAAGGGCCTGCGCCTGGTGCTCGTCCTCAATATCCCGGCGGCCGTCGGACTGGTGTTGCTGAGCGAGCCCATCGTGCGGCTGCTTTTTCAGCGCGGTGAGTTTCACGCCAGCGATACAACGCTGATGGCGCCGATTCTCGCGGTCTATGCGCTGGGGCTGCCGTTCCTGTCCTTCACGACGGTGGCATTGCGCGGCTTCTATGCATTGAAGGACACGGCGACACCGGTGCGCGCCGCGGCGCTGAGCTTCGCGGTTAATCTCGTCCTGAGCATCGTGCTGATGCAATGGCTGTCGACCGTCGGGCTGGCGCTGGCCAGCACCCTCGCCGTGCTGGCGCAGGCGTGGTTCTTGCAGACGCGGCTCACGCGCAAGCTCGGGGGCCTCGGCTTTGCGCCGCTGCTGCCAAACTTGGGAAAAATCGTCATGGCCAGCGCGCTCATGGGCGTCGCGGTGTGGGGCGGCGTGCAGCTACTGGCCGGACTGGCGCTGACGGGCAAGGTGCGCGACCTCGCGGTGGTCGCGGGCCTCATCCCCGTGGCCTGCGCGGTCTACGGCGCGTTGCTCTGGATCATGAAGATCGAGGGCCGCGAGGACCTCGACGCCCTCCTCGCAAGGATCCGGGCGAAATTCAGTTCCGGCCGGACGCCGCTGTAGGAGCATGCCGCGGTTCAAGGCCAGAATCGGCATGGTCGGCCTCAACCCGGGCGTTGATATTCCAGCGGGGATCTCGGCGGGCTTCGGGCGGCGCAGTTACGTGCCCGTCCTGGCCAGGGGAAAACGACATTCCGGGCCACCCTCGTGCCGGCCGGTCGGGAGACGGGGGATTGGGTGGCGATCGAACTGGCGCCGGATCCCGCTTCGCGCACCTTGCGAATTCCGGTGGGTTTGAGCCGCGCCTTGCGGGCGGCGGGATCGATGAAGAAGTTTCGTGCCGAAACTCCCTCGCGCCGGAAGGAGATCATCCGCTGGGTGTGCGGCACCACGAATGCGACGACGCGCCTCAGGCGCATCGACCGGGCCGTCGCGCATTTCAAAAACCGCCGCCGGCCGGAGGCACACCGGCGCGGCTGTTGCCGGGGGCGCGGGTCGGTCGATGGCGCACGCCTGCGCGAGGTTCGCCATGGAATTGCCGGCATCTTTTGCGGGGCGCGAATGCCGCCGGGGATTGCCAGAGAGGTCCGCCGGCCTTTTGCTGTGACCATGCCCGACGCGCCCGAGGTCCAGCACAATGCCGCCGCCCATCGCTACGAGGTGACCGTGGACGGCCACCTTTCCGTGTGCGAATACGAGTTGCAGGATGGGCGGATGGTTTTTACGCACACGGCCGTGCCACCGGAGCTGCGCGGCCGGGGTATCGCGGAAAAATTGGTGCGCGCGGCCCTGGAGGATGCGCGCGGGCAGGGACGGAAGGTCGTGCCCGAGTGCTCCTACGTGGCGAAATTCATCGAGCG
>JAYVZM010000284.1:0-4167 GCA_043783345.1 Verrucomicrobiota bacterium | reverse complement strand
TGTCTTGCGGCGTTTGTCCCGCCGCCTTCAGGAAAGCGATCACCTTGTCCGTCCGGATTTATTCCGGCCGCCCGGGCCGGGCGGCGGACAAGCGTGGCGGTGGCTTTGGTCGGCGACGCCGGATGATGCCGGATTGCGGGTCGCGGCGCGATTGCGGCCCGGGGGTCCGAGCGCCTGCCGGCCCATCTGGGTGCTTCGCGTCGCATCGAGGATCTAGCGCGACCGCGTCACCTGGCTTTCGATGGCGCCGGCGAGCGGGATGACGAATATCGCGCTGCTGTTTTCCCGGGGTTGCCCGAGCGGGCAGGACGAAGAATTGCCCGGCTTCACCGGACGGGACAACCAAGCTTGCACGTCAATGACTTGCACGGACTTGGCCGATAAATCGCTTGCCTAAAACACACGCGCCGCCAGCCTGCGCGTTGTTGGGTTGGTTGTTGGTTAGATTCTATCGCTACGGAAAATTGTCAGGTGAGCGTCCATGTTCAGTGATGATTTGAAATCCGAGTTTCGGGGACGGGCGGTAAGGCACAGCATCAGCTCTCATCATCAAATGGAAAACAGTAAGCTCTACGTGGGGAACCTTCCCTTCGCTAGCACCGCCCAGGACCTCGAGGCCCTGTTTGGCCAGGTTGGCAGCGTCAGCGTCGTCGAGATCATCTTCGACAAGTTCACCGGTCGTTCCCGCGGCTTTGCCTTCGTCACGATGGCGAACGGCGACGAGGCCCAGAAAGCCGTCGAGAAATTCCACGGCCACGAGCTCGAAGGCCGGGCGCTGGCGGTCAACATCGCCCGTCCGCGCGAAGAGCGCGCTCCCCGTTCGTTCGGTGAGGGCGGCGGCGGGGGCGGTTACCGCGGGGGCGGCGGCGGCCGGGGTGGTCGCGGCGGCGGCGATGGCTACCGCGGCGGTCGCGGTGGCGGTGGCGGCTATCGCGGCGGTGGCGAGCGCGGCGGTGGCGGTGGCTACGGCCGCGAATAATCGCCCCCTCCCCCCAGTAATCCTTTCAAAGGCCGGACCCGGGTCCGGCCTTTTTTGTTTTGGTGGAGGCGGGATTACCAGTCCCGCCGGTTGCCGCGCCGATGCCGCGCGGGACTGGTGGTCCCGCCACTGCGTCCCTCCTCACAGCATGATCACCAGCGCCACCGTGAAATAAATGATCAGGCCCGTGACGTCGACCAGGGTGGCGACAAACGGGGCGCTCGAGGTCGCCGGGTCAAAGCCCAGCCGCTTCAACAGCAGCGGGAGCATCGAGCCCATGAGCGACCCCCACAGCACAATACCCACCAACGCCGTGCCGACGGTCGTCGCCACCCGCAGCGGACTCGGGTCGTAGATGTGGGAAAACCGCGACCAGATCATGATCCGCAGAAATCCGATGCCGCCCAGGATCGTCCCGAGCATCAGGCCTGCCGCGAGTTCGCGGCGCATGATTCGCCACCAGTCGCGCAGCCGGAACTCGCCGAGCGCCAGCGCGCGGATGACCAGGGTGGCCGCCTGCGAGCCGGCATTGCCGCCCGAACTGATGACGAGCGGAATGAAGAGCGAGAGCACGATCGCCTTGGCCAGTTCGTCCTCGAAGTAGCTCATCGCGGTGGCCGTCAGCATTTCGCCGAGGAACAGCACCACGAGCCAGCTCGCGCGCTTCTTCACCATCTTGGTCAGCGCGATGGTCGTGTAGGGTTCGTCGAGGGCCTCGCTGCCGCCGAGCTTCTGGATGTCCTCCGTGGCCTCCTCCGAGGCGACGTCGAGCATGTCGTCCGCCGTCACGATGCCGATGATCTTGTTGTCGTGGTTGGTCACCGGCAGCGCGATCCGGTCATATTTACGGAACACCTGCAGGGCCTTTTCGCGGTCGTCGGCCGGCGCCAGCGTGGCGAAATTACCGTCCATCAACGCGCTGACCCTCGTCTCGGGTTCCGAGAGCAGGAACCGCCGCACCCGGATGTCGTCGAGCAGGTGGCCCTCCTCGTCGGTGACGTAGATCATGCTGAGGGTCTCGCGGTCGAAGCCGTGGGTGCGGATGTAATCGAGCGCCTCGCGCACCGTCCAGCCGGCGTGCACGGCGACAAAGTCGAGGGTCATCATGCGGCCGACGCTATGTTCGGGATAAGCGAGCAGATCCTGGGTGATCTTCCGTTCCTCGGGAGTGAGCAGGCAGATCAGCTGCATCGCCAGGTCGAGCGGCAGCTGGTTGAGAAACTCCGTGCGGTCGTCCGGGGGCAGCTCGTTGAGCAACGCCGCGGCCTGCGGTTGGGTCAGGGTCTTCAGCAGTTTGTGCTTCGCGTTGTGATCGAGGTAGGAGAACACCGCCGCCGAGAGCTCCTTCGAGCAGCCGCGGAAGAGCATCGCCAGCTGTTCCACCGGCAGCTCGGAGAGGATCGGGGCGACGTCCGACGGCAGCCACGGCGCCAGCTTGGCCTTGAGCGCGACATGATCCCTGTTCGTGATCAGCGCGGAAACCTCCGCCTTGATGTTCGCTTGCACGGGCATCCTCCGAATATCCGCGGACTTTTTTCTTTGGCAATCCGCGAAACACCTTTGCGCTTGGACGCAGCCGTCCCGCCTGCCATGTTTCGACCATGAACGCCTGCTCCCCGGCTCGATGTCTCGTCGTCGGACTCATCGCCAGCCTCCTGCTCGCTGGTGGCTGCGCCCGGCGCGAGGCCGCCGGTTACCAAGGTTATCTCGAGGGCGAATTCATCTACGTCGCCGCCCCGCTCGCCGGCCGGCTCGAAAAACTGTCCGTGCAAAAGGGCACCCGGGTCGAGGCCGGGGCGGCGCTTTTCACCCTCGAGCAGAGTGCCGAGCTCTCCAGCCTCCGCGAAGCCGCCGAACGGTTGCGCCAGTCCCAAGCCCGACTGGCCGATCTCAGGAAGGGCCAGCGCCCCAGCGAACTGGCCGCGTTGGAAGCCCGGCTGGCCCAGGCGCGCTCCGCCGCCGAACTTTCCTCCCTCGAACTGCAGCGCGCCACCAAGCTCCACGAGACCACGGTGGTCTCCGACGACGACTTCGACCGCATCCGGCTCAACCACGAGGCCAACTCCAAGCAGGTTGTGGAGGTCGCGGCCCAGCTCGCCACCGCGCAACTCGGCGGCCGCAGCGACGTCATCGCCGCCGCTCAGGCCGATGCCGCCGCCGCCCAGGCTGCGCTCGACCGCGCCGGCTGGAGCGTCGCGCAAAAAACCCAGGCCGCCCCGCGCGCCGCGCTGGTTTACGACACCCTCTACGGCGAGGGCGAGTTTGTCCCTGCCGCCAACCCCGTCGTGTCGCTCCTGCCGCCGGAAAACATCAAGGTGCGCTTCTTCGTGCCCGAAGCCGGGTTCGCCGCGCTCAAGGCCGGCGATCGCGTCCATGTGGCCATCACCGGGCGCCCGGAGCTGGAGGCGCGCATCAGTTACCTCTCTCCCAAGCCCGAATACACGCCGCCCGTCCTCTACAACCGCGAGAACCGCGCCAAGCTCGTGTTCCTGGTCGAGGCGGTCTTCGACCCCGCCGCCGCGCGCGATCTGCACCCGGGCCAGCCGGCGGATGTAACGCTGGCTAAGTAGGGCCGGTCTCAGACCGGCCTCACTACAGACCCATGACATCCGCCGCCTCCTCCGACTTCGCCATCGACGTCACGGGCGTCACCAAGCGCTTTGGGGACAAGACCGTCGTCAATGCGATCGACCTGCAGGTGAAACGCGGCGAGATCTACGGCTTCCTCGGTCCGAACGGCTCGGGCAAGACCACCTTCATCCGCATGCTCTGCGGCCTGCTCACGCCCGACGGCGGCACCGGCACCTGCCTCGGCTACGACCTGCGCACCCAGCAGGCCGACATCAAACGCCATGTCGGCTACATGACGCAGCGGTTCAGTTACTACGAGGACCTGAGCATCCGGGAAAATCTCGATTTCATCGCCCGCATTTACGATGTGCCCGACCGGCTCGCCGCGGTGGAGCGCAGCCTCGAGCGGCTCGGGCTGCAAAACCGCAGCGCCCAGCTCGCCGGCCAGCTTTCCGGCGGCTGGAAGCAGCGCCTCGCCCTCGCCGCCTGCCTCATCCACTCGCCGCAACTCCTGCTGCTCGACGAACCCACCGCCGGGGTCGACCCAAAGGCCCGCCGCGAATTCTGGGACGAGGTGCACCAGCTCACCGCCAACGGGCTGACCGTGCTCATCACCA
>JAYVZM010000283.1:0-4174 GCA_043783345.1 Verrucomicrobiota bacterium | reverse complement strand
AAGCCTAAAGCACACCGGGAGAGCGGGGGCCCATTCGCTGGCGGCAGGTGACCCTGACAAATCTGAATTTTGCCTGCCACCGGACGCCCGCCGATTGGTCCAAGCGGGTATGGTTGAGAAATCCACGCCGACCCGCGCCGGGCAGGATCCGCCGGCAAGGCCGGACCCGAAATCCCAACGTTTCTCGATGATCCGCTCCTTCGTCCTGGCGGACTTCCTGACGCTGGGAAACGGGTTCTGCGGCACCGGCTCGGTGCTGGCCGCGATGCAATATCTGGTGACCGGCGACGAACGCTGGCTCGTGACGGCCATGGCGCTTTTGCCGCTGGCGCTGATTTTTGATTTCGCGGACGGGCGCGTGGCGCGCTGGCGCCGCCGCTCCTCCGCGCTCGGGGCCGACCTCGACTCGCTGGCTGACACCATTTCGTTTGGCCTGGCCCCGGCGGCGCTCGGCTTCGCGGTGGGCCTGCGGGGGGCGGTCGACGTGGCGATCCTGCTCTATTTCGTCGCGTGCGGGATCAGTCGTCTGGCGCGTTTCAACGCCACCGCCGACGCCCTGGCCGACGAGAGCGGCAAGGTCAGGTATTTCGAGGGGACGCCGATTCCGACCAGCGTGCTGATCGTGGGCCTGATCGCTGTGCTGCATCAGCTGGATCGCATCGGCCCGGCGCTCTGGCTCGGCCAATGGGAACTGGGCAATGTCACCCTGCATCCGCTGGCGATCATTTACGCCCTGAGCGGCAGCGCGATGATCAGCACGATGCGAGTGCCGAAAATATGAGATGACCGGCCCCATCCCGCCTTAAAGATTTCACCGAAAAAGCGCGGCGGCCTGTCCGGCCGGGCAGACCTTGATCGTCGGATGGATAGGGCGATCGAATGCAATGTCGCGGCCGATCGAATGCTCCCTTCCATGAAAACATCCACGAACTCCCCCTCCCACTCGAAGCTGACGGCGAAACCAGTGCCGGACGGCATGCACACAGTGACGCCGCACCTGGTTTGAGCCGGTGCGGCCGACGCCATCGCGTTCTATAAAAGAGCCTTCGGCGCCACCGAGAGCCTTCGGGTGGCCGCGCCAGACGGTGGCAAGCTGTTGCACGCCGCGCTCCAGATCGGCGACTCCACGGTCATGCTGACCGACGAGGTCCCCCCGATGGGTGCGCTGGGCCCCAGGACGCTCAACGGGTCTCCCGTGACGCTCCACCTCTGCGTGAACGATGCCGACGCCTGGTTTGCGCGTGCCGTCAAGGCGGGCGCGACCGTCAAGATGCCGCTGCGCGACATGTTCTGAGGCGACCGTTACGGTCTCGTCGAGGACCCGTTCGGGCACAACTGGTCGATCGCGACGCATCTTCGCGACCTGACGCCGCCGGAGATACAAAAAGAAGCCGCGCGCAGGGCCTGCGCTGAAATGGGCCGGTCCGGCGGCGATTGATCCTCCGGGGCGCCCGGATATTTTTGACGGGATTTCGCCGGCGGAGGGGTTATGCTCCAATCCACCCATGAAACTACCCTTCGTTTCGCTTGCCCTCGTCACGTATTCGGTCCTCGCGGCCGGCGCCTTGGCCGCTGACGCCGCGCCGGCGCCGTTCCCGCCGCACACGATCGCGAATTCCCAGCTTCGCGTGCTCCCGCGCAACGCCGCCGGCCGGCAATACCAGCTCTACATCGGCCTGCCGGCCAGTTACACCAAGGAACCGGGCCGGCGCTATCCCGTGGTTTTCGTCACGGACGGGTATTGGGATTTCGTGAAGATCGACGCCATCCGCGGATCGCTCGTCTACGACAAGGTTGTGCCCGAGTTCATCACGGTCGGCCTCGGCTATGTCGGCGAAAATCTCGACTACGGCGATCTGCGCCGGTGGGAGCTTTCCCCGGTGCCGTTCGGCGGCGGCGGCCCGGCGGCGTCGGGCCACGCCGGGGATTTCCTGCGCACGCTCGAGACGGAGATCATCCCGTTCGTGGAGCGCGAATACCGGACGGATCCGGCCCATCGCGTGCTCGCCGGTGCCTCGCTGGGCGGGCTGTTCACCCTTTATACGATGTATACGAAACCGGAGCTTTTCTCGGCCTACATCGCCGCCACTCCGGCCGTCGTCGTCGGGGACGACTGGCTGTTCGGCTATGAGGAGGCTTTCGTCAAGTCCGGCCGGCAGCTGAAGGGCCGGCTGGCCATGAGCGGCGGCGGCAACGAGTCGCCGGGCTTTCTCGGCGGCATCCGGCGGTTCAACGAACGCATCGCGTCGCGCCAATCCGCCGGACTCGCCTACGAATTTGGGATCATCGACGGCGAACGCCACGCCGGGATGCAGTTCGAGGCCTACGTGAGCGGTCTGCGTTTCGCCTTCGCCCCGCTCGCGCCGGAGTCCGGGCCCTCGCGCTGACTCCCGCTCACGGTTTCCGGGGCTCGGGCGGGTCGGGCTTGAAGACCAGCGCCCGCTGCTTGCCTCCCTCGCTCCATTCGCCGGCGATTTCGCCGTTTCCGTCCAGCGCGCCGCGATAGGTCCCGGAGATCGCGCGCGCCTCCAGGCGGAGTTGCTTGTCCTCCATCGTCACCGTGGTGATCGGAATCTCCAGGTTCCCTTGGTCGAGGGCGATTAGCGTGGCCACGGCGATGCCGTCGGGCCCGGCGGAGAGTTTCAAGCCGATCCGTTGCGTTTTGCCCTCGGCGCCCAGCGTCGCCTCCCACGTTCCGGCAAATTCCTTCGCCAACCGGCTGCTCGGCGGCGGCAGGTTCACCTTGGCCTCGCCCTGGCGTTTGAGTTCAAAATTGGTGTCGCCCTTCTCGTTCGCCGCCGAGCCCGTCAGGATGCTCGCATCCGGAGAAAGGGCGCCGGCGAAGGTGACGAGACCGGGCAGCCGGGCGGTGAACTGCACGGATTTACCCCCGACGGCGAGGTCGCCGAGGGGAACGTCCCGGGTGCTCGAGCCGAGGACGCTCATCGAGCCAATCCAGGCGCCGCCGGGATTCTTTGCCAGGTCGATGGCGATGCCGAGGTCCAGGCTTTCCATGGGGATCGTGCCTTCCCAATGTCCGGCGGCTTGCGCCGCGATCTGGGCGAAGGCTGTCGCGCTCGAGCCCGTCAATCCTGCTGCGAGAAACATTATTTTGGCCAAGGTTTTCATGCGTGGAGTTTTCTGGTTTGGTGCGGGCAGTGTAGCGGCGCCGCGGACAGAAGGGGGCGGATTTGGAAGAGCGGCCATAACTCTCCACCAGCGGAAGGCGCGGAGGAAAGGCAGGGCCGGGGCGAGGAAGGAAAAATCCTCCGCGGCGAAACTTCTCCTGACATAGGGTTGTCAGTGAACCGTGGTAGGGTCGGACATCCTGTTCAATGTCAGCCCAACCCTCACCATCATGAAAACGAATGAAATCGCCGGGCGACTGGTCGCCCTCTGCCGGGAAGCCCAATGGGAGACCGCCCAGAAGGAATTGTATGCGAACGAGGCGGTCAGCCTGGAACCGGCCGCCACTCCGGCCTTCGAAAAGGAAACCAAGGGACTGGCCGGCATCCTCGAAAAGGGCCGGAAGTTCGAAGCCATGATTGAAACCATGCATTCGCTCGCCGTTTCCGATCCGCTGGTGGCGACCAATTCCTTTGCCTGCACGATGAGCATGGACGTGACGATGAAAGGGCAGGGCCGGATGCAGATGTCCGAAATCTGCGTCTACGAAGTGAAGGACGGGAAGATCGTTTCCGAACAGTTCCACCTGTGACCGGCGGTCGCGGGTTGCCGGCGCACTGCGGGCGCGGGTCCCAAGGACGGTGAACGATCCGCGGCGGCGCCGGCCACGGCCCGAGCGGGCGCAGCCCGGCGTTGCGGAACCGCACCGGCTGGAGCGCAGCACTTCCACGCCGTTGATCCGCTGGATCACCTCGGCGTTGCCGCGGATGACCGAATCACGTTTGACCTCAAAACTGACCGGCGCAAAATGATCCGATGTCCCTTTTGCGACCCGCTGGTCTTGTCCTCGCTGCCTGTCTTACCTCCGCCGTTTCAGCCTTGGATGCGCCGCGGCCCTGGCCGGCGGATGCCTTTCTGCCCGTCACGGCCGGGCGGATCGCCGCGTTGCCCGCGGCGGAACAGCCGGCGTGGCGCGCCTACTGGGAGAAATCCGCGGCCCAGCTCGAAAAGCTGCCACCCCATGAGTTGGTCGACCATTCGCCGAACA
>JAYVZM010000282.1:0-4177 GCA_043783345.1 Verrucomicrobiota bacterium | reverse complement strand
CCACCCGATGGCCGTCGGAGTCTCGCTCAGGAAACTCCGGCTCGATGAATTCCGGGCGCAGTTCGACGACGTGATCCGGCGCAGCCACAACGGCGCGGCGGTTGAGCCCGGCGTCGAGTTGTCCGGCTGGCTCGAGGGCACGCAGCTCACGGAGCAATTGATGACGGAGCTGGAACAGCTGCGCCCGTTCGGCATGGGCAATCCCGAGCCGGTGTTCGGCGTGCGCGGGGTCCGGCTGCGCAACCGGCCGGATGTTTTCAAGGAGGTGCATTTCCGGTTCGCGGCGGAGAACGACGAGGGCCGGCGCATCAGCGGCGTGGCGTGGAAGCTGGCCGACCGCCTGCCGCCTGTCGGCCCGCCGCTCGAACTCGCGATCCAGCTCAATTGGAACTACTACAACGGACGGCGGCTGCTGCAGATGGAGCTGCTCGACTGGCGCGCAGTCTGAAGGGCGCGCGACGGCCGGCGGCGGCACAAAATTCTGCTTGAAGTGGCCCGGAGAAGTTCGCTTATTCGCCGTTCCTTTGTGCGGGCATAGCTCAACTGGATAGAGCGCCAGACTACGAATCTGGAGGTTAGGGGTTCGACTCCCTTTGCCCGCACCACTCTCGAAAGCCCCGTTTCCACAGTGATAACGGGCTTTTTTGTGCCCTTTTTCGGCGCTTTGTTTGTGTGCATGAATTGGCTTGTATTGGTATGCAAAGTGTAGCATCAAGTGGACAAATCATGTAGCATGAAAAGCAGCAAACTGAAGAACCTCGTGAAACGGAATGGCTGGTGGTCGTTCCGCGTCACCATCGACGGCACCCCGAAGTGGATCGCCCTGGGCACGGAGAACGAGATCGACGCCATCACCGCGGCCGCGGAGCTCCGGCGCACCATCCAGGCGGAGAAGCTGCGCGCCCGCCTCGAGGCCGGCGGGATCCGCTCGGCCGTCGCCGGCGATGACCAGCTGGCGAAGCGCCTGGGCTTCGTCCGCCAGCGGCCGGAGGTCGCCAAGGTCCACGAGCTCGTCGAAGCCTACCGCCAGGTGAAGCGCGGCAGCACCGACGGCCAGCGCTCGATCGACAACACCGTGAGCTCATTCCTCATGGTCGGCCGCATCGCCAAGGGTGAGGGCTACGCCATCGAGAACGCGCCTGTTTCGATCTACACCGGCGACCTGGTGCGCGACTTCGAGAACAACCGCCTCCGGATCCGCCGCGAAGTCGAGATCCCGCAGAAGCTCGCCGAGTTGAAGGCCGCCGGCACGCCGGTCCTCAATGAGAAGGAGTTCATCAAGCGCGAACTCGATGCCATGCAGACCACCATCAAGAGCTCGCTCAACCAGGCCCGCAGCGTCGTCCAGCCCGCGCTCCTGCAGCTGGCGGCGTATCGCGAGCTCAAGCTTCCCGACTTCACTTCGTTCCGATCGGTGCGGGTCGACGGCACCACCGTCAAACGCTACCGCCCGCTCGCCGCGTCCGTCATCGATGCGATCGAGGCGGCCGAGCCCGAGCTGCAGCGCGCGGATCCGGAGGCCTGGAAGGTCCTCATGCTCGAGTTCCACGCCGGCATGCGCGCCGGCTCCGTGGTCGACGCCGTGTGGGACTGGTTCGTCGTCACCGGCCCGGACCAGGTCATCATCGAGGTCAACCGCGCCAAGGGCGGCGAGACCAACATCGCCTTCCCCTGGGCGATCTACGCGAAGATCCTCGAGCTGAAGACCAGCCCCACCTTCATCATCGGCGGCTCCAACGCCGAGGCCCGCGCCGAGGCCTGCCACCGTCTGAAGGAGTGGCTCCGGGCCCGCGGCCTCATCCGCCGCCTCCCGAACCACGAGATCCGGAAGCTCGCCACCAACCTCCGGCGCGACCTCTTCGGCTCGGCCGACGCCCAGAACTTCTGCGGACATGACGACGAGAAGCTGACCAACAAGGTCTATTCCAAGGGCAAGAGCCGCAACATCGTCCCGCGCCTCGGCGCCGGCTGATTCCGCGCGGAATACTTGACTCCGGCCGCCGGCGGGTGTTGGCTGCCGGCAGCCGGGGTCCAGTTCCTGTGAACGCATGAGGCGCCGGTGTCGTCCATGGAGCCGCAGGGCTCGCTCCCGAGAGGGACGCAGTGGATCTCCCCTTCACCCTCCAAGCTTTACCGCGCGGGGGGTGTAGCGTTTTTGGTTTGGTTACTTGCCGGCGGGCCGTTTATCCAGCCCCTTCTCGGCCAGGATCGCCGCGAGATCATCAACGTGAATGCAGTCGCACATGCAGGCACCGCTTTGCTGGACCGGCGCAGCGATGCTGCCGTTGCAGTAGTCATTCC
The DNA here is from genome assembly GCA_043783345.1 of Verrucomicrobiota bacterium. Lineage (GTDB taxonomy): Bacteria > Verrucomicrobiota > Verrucomicrobiia > Opitutales > Opitutaceae > Lacunisphaera. The sequence goes on along the minus strand of JAYVZM010000282.1, from coordinate 1,876 downwards.
CCGGCGTGGCGTCGTGCAGGACGCCGAACGAGACGATTTTCGCCGGACCGCTCGAAGTAAGCTGGATGATCTTGTCGCCGTTCTTTGCTTCTCTTCCGTTTCTGTAGTGCATTTGGTTTTATTTGTCCCGCCTTACTGGGGCGGAAATTATCTCCTCCGCTCCTCCTGCAGCCCGAGATCGAAGACGTGTCCGCCAGAAATCGGCCGTCCGCAGTTCCGGTAGCTGGCCTGCGTCTCCCGCGTCTGGCGCGTTTCTTCCTTCCGAAAAGCCTTCGCGCAATCGGTCGTGCAATAGAGCCGGTTCGGCGACGCCGACTCGAATGGCTTCAGGCACTGGACGCAGAACAGCTTCATCTCCCCGCGAGCCGCACTTTGACCAGGTCGCGCGCCTTTTCATTGCGGCCAGCCACGCCGATCAACGCGCGGTCCCACTGGTCCAGCATCTTCGGCCGGTCACCGAATAGGTAAACCCGCGCAGCCTGGTCGGCGGCGCCTACCACCTTGGCGAGGGTCTTGGCCCGCTGCTCGTCATTGGCGTGGGCGTAACCCTCGTTGCGCATCAGCACGCCGAAACCGTCGCGCGTGATGCGGCCGACGAACTGCTGATAGTCGGCCCGGTCCGACGCCGTGAGCACCCGTTGCTCGCCGTTGATGGTGATCTTGGCGTCCACTTGGTTGGGGATCTGCCGGGTCTCCCCGCTGTGCTGCCAGAGGCGATACAATTCCCGGGTCATCGGATCCTCCGTGATGTGCGACACGAACGCCGGGTTGATGAAGACATTGAAGGCGGTGTTGCCGTTTGCCTGGTAGCGCTGTGCCAGGTCGCCCAGGATGTCGCTCCGGGGCTTGTAGCCGAGCGAAGCCGCCAAACTGGGCACGTTGGCCGCGGTGGTTTGGTAGGCGCTCTCCATCGCATTGGTCCCGCGCGTCTCGTAGATGCGGTTGTCGAGGAACTGGCCGACCTGGCGGACAGCCGTGGGCAGATAGACCCCGGGCAGCTTGAGCATGGAATTATACATCGCTTCCACCATGCCCGCGCCGTCGCCGCGACTGGCATTGGCGGCGGCGCTGAAAAAACCGGACAAGCCGGTGAGCATCGGCTGCTCCTCGATCGTGCGCGCACCGGAGAGGACAGCGTTGAGCACGTCGCTGGTGGTGCGCACGACTTTGCCTCGGGCGGTCTGCGTGCTGTTCCGCCGTTCGCTGTCCGCCAGGTCGGCCCCGAGCGCCACGGGAAAGGAGACCGGCTGCGCCCAGTCGTAGTTGACGATCACATCACCCGCCGCCGGAGGATTGAGCGGCGGAGTGGACCAGTCCATCGCCTGCAGCCGGCGCTTCAGCTCGGAAACATTGATCCGGTAGGGCCCCATGCCGGCGGCGCGGCGCATGTTCTCGACGTCCTTGTCCTGATCCGGGGCGCCGGTCACGATGCCCAGTTTGTTGAGCCAATAGCCCGTAGCCGTGAGCGCTCCCGTGCCGAGCAGGGCCCGGCTGAAATCCTGGGTAAAGGCCCGCTGGTCAAAGGTCTTTCCGGTCAGCCGCTTCGGCAGCAGCTGGTAGGCGGTGCGCAGAAACCCGGCGGGCGAATAGTCCAGGCCGCGCATGAGGATGGAGCCAGGCACTTGGGTGAACGGCAGCACGATCTGTCCCAGGCCAAAACGCCGGGTGTCGCCAAAGTTTACCGTGCGGCGCAGCTCGCCCAGCCGGCGCGAAAGGATATTGTCGTCCTGATAGATCGCCCGGGCCGCCTCCATGGCGGCCCGGTCCATCATTTCGCCGGTGGGCGCCGCGGCGCCGGCGGCCTGCACCTGATCCTTCAACGAGGCGCGCGGCCGCGCCGCGTAGAACGCCCGGTCCGGCACGCCCAGCCCCAGGC
>JAYVZM010000281.1:0-10424 GCA_043783345.1 Verrucomicrobiota bacterium | reverse complement strand
CCAACGTGAATACCACGGGCTTCAAGGGCTCCGACGTGAAATACTCCGACAGCTTCAGCAACATTCTCCAGGCGTCGGCGCCTTCCACGAGCGGCGGTTCCGAGACGCCCACCACGGCGATCGGCACCGGCGTGACCTTGGCCGGCATCTCGACCAATTTCGGGCAGGGCTCGCTTTCGACCACCGGCAATGTCACCGATCTCGGCATTTCGGGCAACGGTTACTTCATCGTGAACAATGCCGCCACGAGCAGCAGCTATGCGACCCGCTCCGGCGACTTCCGCCTGGATGCGCAGGGTAATCTCATCACCCAGCAAGGCTACCGCGTGCAGGGTCTCACCGGCGGCTCCGCGGGCGTTCCCCCCGCGACGGTCGGCGACATCAAGCTCGGCACCCCGCCGGCCACCACGCAGCTCCAGTCCTTCAGCATCGATAAGTCGGGCAACCTGGTGGAATTCTACTCCGATGGCAGCTCCGCCACGACCAATCAGATTCTCACGCAGAATTTCAACGATCCGGCCGCCCTCATGCCCGTGGGCCACGGCCTCTTCGCGAACATGACCACGGCCGGCCCGGTCAGCGGCACGACCACGCTCTCCGCCGCCAACAACACGCCCGGCCTCGGGGGCCTCGGTCTGATCCAGTCCGGCACACTCGAACTCTCGAACGTCGACCTCACGCAGCAGTTTGCCAATCTTATCACCACGCAGCGCAGTTTCCAGGCGGCCTCCCGCCTGATCACCGTGTCCGACAGCGTTCTCGAGGACATCGTGAACCTGAAGCGTTAATCCTCAGCCCCTCCCTCACCGATGGCCGCCAGAAACGAAGCTGTCGCCGCTTCCCCCGGTGCCGCCGCCGCCGCGGCGGCCGCGCCGCCGGCGGGGAACACTCCGCCCACCTCGAAGCGGGCGCTCCTCGCGTCGTGGCTGCCCGTCATCGCCGCGATCGTGCTGGCGCCCGTGCTCAGTTGGACGGTCACCGAGTTCGTCCTGCTGCCCCGCCTGCAGAAAAAACTCACGGCGACCCGCGCCGGCGATCCCGCGGAGGAAGTTGCGGCCGCCCCCGGGGCCCCGGCCAAGGAAGAGGGCGGCGGCAAGGCCGGCAAAGGCGGCAAGGAGGCCCCCAATCCCGCCTCCTATGAATTCCAGAACGTGGTTGTGAACCTCGCCGGCACGATGGGCACGCGCTATCTCAAGACCACCTTCATCGTCACCGGCGCCGATGGTAACATCAAGGCCACCTTCGAATCCCAAAAGGCGAAGCTGACCGACGTGACCCTCAACGTGCTCTCCTCCCTCTCGCTGGCCGACCTCGAGGAGCCCGGCGCCAAGAACGTCCTCCGGGAAAAACTCGTGCTGGCCTACAACCAGGCCCTGGGCAAGCGCGTGGCCGAGCAGGTTTATTTCTCCGATTTCGTGGTGCAGTAAACCCTCCCTGACGACCATGGCCGAGGATACCCCCCAAACTCCCTCCGAGATTCTCGACCAGTCCGAGATCGACCGGCTGCTCGCGCAGTCGAGCGAGACCGCGACGGCGAAACACCACCATGTGCGGGCCAATGGCGAGCGGTCGCCCCTGGGCGCCAGCTTCAAGGTCGAAACGTATGATTTTCGGAACCCGGTCTTCCTGTCCGAGTTCGATCTCCGCCGGCTGCGCATCCTCCACGAAGATTTCATCCGCTACCTGAGCGCGCGGCTTTCGCTTTTCCTGCGCATGGAGATGAGCCTCAAGATGGCCAAGCTCACCACCGTCAGCTACGGCAAGTTCACCGAGGGGCTCCCGAGCCCGACCCACCTCTGCCTGTTCAAGGCCGAGCCGCTGTTTGGCGTCGGCATCCTCGACATCAATCCCCGCCTGGCCCTCACCATCGCGGACCGCCTGCTGGGCGGCCGCGGCCACTCCGTGAAGGCCGAGCGCTACCTGACCGAGATCGAGATCGCGCTCATGGAGGACGTCATCCAGATCATCCTCGAGGAATGGTGCGGCCAGTGGAAGAACGTGCAGGAACTGCGCGGGCTCATCATCGGCCACGAGAACAACGGCCGCTTCCTGCAGACCTCGCCGAAGGATGCCATCGTGCTCGCCCTCACCATGGAGGTGAATTTCGGCGACTGTTCCGAACAGATCCAGATCGGCATTCCGTATTACACCATCGAGCCGCTGGTGAAAGTGATGCAGGCCCGCCGCCAGAAAGACGCCACCGTTTCCCGGGTGGAGAAGCTGCCCGCCTGGCAGGCCTCCTACGACCATATCGCGGTGCCCGTGCACGCCGAATGGGAGGCCTTCGAGCTGAGCCTGCGCGAGATCTTCGCCCTGCGCGTCGGCGACGTGCTGGAGCTGCCCGCCACGCGCCTCCAGGAGACTTCCGTGATGCTCAATGGCACCCCCAAATTTACCGGCACTGTCGGCCTCGATAGCGACCGGGTCGCGGTGAAACTCACCCGCAAAATTTCCCCTGAGGAATCCAACCATGCCAAATCTGATGGACGATAAAGCCCTAGATATCGTGCTCGACGTAAGAGTGAAGGTCACCGTGCAGCTCGGCTCCTGCCTGCTGCCCATGCGCGAGGTGCTCGAACTGGCCCCCGGCTCCGTGCTCCAGCTCAACCAGCACGCCAGCGACCCGGTCGGTCTCTACGTCAACGAAAAGCTCGTCGCCTATGGCGAGGTCGTGGTCGTCGAGGACAACTTCGGCATCAAGATCACCGAACTCGTCGGCAGCATCAAGCCTTCGGCATGAGCCTGCCCCGCGCCATCATCCTGCGGCTCCTCTGCGGGCTGGCCTGCCTCGCCCCCGTTTTTATGACCGCCGCGGAAAAGGCCGCGACGGCCGCCGAGGCCGGCGTCATTTATCCCCGCGCCGCCGGCGCGCGGGCCGAAACCTCCGCGGACCGGGGCACCAGCTACACGGCCGTGCTGGTCGCAGGCCTGTTGATGGCCGGCGTCGGCGGGTGGCTGTTCTGGCGCGGGCGCACCGCGCCCGGCGGAGTCGCCGCCCTGCGCAAGCTCGCCATCGCCGAGACCAAGTCACTCGGCAACCGCCAGTATCTCGTGGTCGCCACCTATGACGACCGGAAATTTCTGCTCGGCGTCTGTCCCGGCCGCATCGATTTGCTCACGCCGCTCGAGGGTGCGCCACCGGCCAAAACACCATGAGCCGCTTTCGTCAGCTTCTGGCCGGGATCCTGGCCGTTTTTGCGTTGGGGATTCTCGCCCCGGCGGGTCAGGCCCAGACGACCCCCGGCTCGCCCACGATCATTCCGGGCGGTCTGCCGTCCAGCGCGACTCCCGCCGCGGCCGCCGCCCCCAAGGCTGATCCGCTTCACCTGACCATCGGGCTCGACGGCACTTCGCGCACCGGCGACGTAAGCGTGGCCGTGCAGATCGTCATCCTGATGACGCTGCTCACGCTCGCGCCGTCGATCGTGCTCCTGATGACGAGTTTCACCCGCATCGTGATCGTGCTCGGCTTTGTGCGCACCGCCCTCGGCGTGCCCAGCGCGCCGTCCAACCAGATCATCATCGGTCTGTCGCTGTTCCTGACGTTTTTTCTGATGGGCCCGGTTTTTGACCGCATGAACGCCGAAGCCATCCAACCCTACATGGCGGGGCAGATGACGTCGGTTGTTGCGCTCGACAAGGCGTCGATCCCGCTGAAGGAGTTCATGCTGAAACAGACGCGCACCCGCGACCTGGAATATTTCCTCGAACTGGGCGGCTATGGCCCGACGGCCGTGAAGGACCTGTCGATGCGCGTCGTGGTGCCCGCCTTCGTGGTGAGCGAGCTGCAGACGTCCTTCCAGATGGGATTCCTGCTTTTCCTGCCGTTCCTCGTCATTGATTTCCTCGTTTCCTCGGTGTTGATGGCGCTCGGCATGATGATGATGCCGCCCGTGGTCGTCGCGCTGCCGTTCAAGCTGTTGCTCTTCGTCCTGGTGGACGGCTGGCACCTGGTGGTGCGGGCCCTGATGCAGAGCTTCACGGGCTAACCCTCCTTTCTTATGAATCCCGAACTCGCCGTCGACATCTTCAAGACGACCATCATGTTCGCCCTCTACATGGTGGCGCCGTTCCTCGGGGTCATCCTGGTGGTCGGCCTGCTGGCCAGCCTGCTGCAATCGGTCACGAGCATGCAGGAACCCACGCTGACCTTTGCGCCCAAGCTGATCGCGCTCGCCGGCGTGATGATCCTGCTGGCACCTTGGCTGCTGCGTTCGCTTTCGGAGTTCATGATTTCATTCATCACTCGCATGGGGACGCTGGCCCACTAGCGCCGGCGGCCGGGGCTTCCGCCCATGAATCTCGACTACCTGCTGACCTGGCTGATGGTGCTGTTGCGCTCGATCGGCATCATCATGCTGCTGCCCACCTTGGCCGGCCGTCCGCTGCCCGTGCCCGTGCGCGTGGCGCTCAGCCTGTGCCTGGCCACCCTGGTGGCCGGCATCGTGCCACCGGCCCGGCTCCCGGCAGGGCAGTGGGAACTGGCCCTCGCGGCGATGGGGGAAATCATCCTCGGCCTCGCGATGGGGTTCATCGGACGCCTGGTGTTTGCGGCGGTCGAAATGGCCGGGCGCGTCATCACTTCCGAAATCGGCTTCTCGGCCTCGCCGGGCTTCGGCATCCCCGAGCCGGCAAATGAGCCGCTCGCGGCATTTCTCGGCACCTTTGCCGGCTTGCTTTTCTTTCTGCTCGGCGGGCACCTCACGGCGATCACGGCCTTTGCCCAGAGTTTCCGCCTGGCTGGTCCCGGGCAGGCGGCCTTCCAGGCGGCGGCGCCGGAATATTTCATCCAGTCCACCGGCCATGTCATCGAACTCGGCCTGCGCATGGCGGCGCCGTTCATCGCCCTGAATTTCCTCGTGACCCTCGCGTTTTCGGTGCTCGGCCGGGCGGTGCCGAAGATGAACGTCTTCATTCTCAGCTTTTCGCTGCGTCTGCTGGCGGGCATCGCGTTGCTGGCGGGGGCGGGCGCGCTCATCGCGCGCTACCTCTACGTCGAGTTCGCCGACCTGCCGCTGGACATGCTGCGGATTTTTCCCGGCTCGTGAAATCGCTTTGCCGCGGTGCTACCAAGCGCCTCGTCAGACGGTCGTAAAAATCGCGCCTCCCGGCAAAAATTACCCTGCTCGCCACGCCACTACGGCGCGCCAAATAATATCTTGAGGAATAAAAACTCAGAATGCCGCAAGTGTCTGCGGAGATAGGGTTAAGACTAGGGCAGCGGCAGTTGGCATCGGCATTGCTCTTATGGGTCCGCGCATGTCCGACGTCGACCAGGAACAAAAAACAGAGCAAGCGACTGAGAAGCGGCTATCCGAGGCGCACGAACGCGGACAATTCGCGAAGTCGCCCGAATTGCAGGTGTTCATCCTCATCGCCGCGACACTGTGCGTGTTCACCTTTACGATGCAGACCAGCTCGCGCGACATCGCCGAGTATGCGAGCGCCATGTTCACGCGCTTCGCCGTGACGACGGTCGAGCGGGATACCGTCACCTCCCTGCTGGGTGAAGTCATGCTGACCGTGGGCAAGGCGCTGCTGCCGGTGCTGCTCGCCAGCGTGGGTGCCGCGATGTTCGCCGGCGGCCTGCAGAGCGGGTTCCGACTCTCCTCCGAGGCGCTCGGATTGAAGTTTGAAAGCCTCGACCCGGTGAAGGGTTTCGAGCGGGTGTTTTCCAAGGCGGCGCTCGTGCACGGCGGGATCGATCTGTTGAAACTGCTGGCCATCGGCCTGGCGCTGTGGGCGGGCACCAAGCACCTCGTGGTCGACCCGCTCTTCACCGCGCCCATCGAGGCGGCCTATCTCGCGCAGTTCCTCCATCAAGCCACCCTGGATTTCTTCAGCCGGCTGCTGCTGGCGCTCGGTGTCATCGCCGCCCTCGGCTTCGCCTACGAAAAATACAAGACCTCGCAGGAGATGATGATGACGCGGCAGGAAGTGAAGGACGAACGCCGCAACGCCGAGGGTGACGCGCAGGTCAAGGGCGCGCAGCGCCGCCTGGGCCGCCGCCTCATGCAGAAGCAGATGCTTTCCGCCGTGCCGACCGCCGACGTCGTGCTGACCAACCCCACGCACTATGCCGTGGCGCTGCGTTACGAGCGCGGCCGGGACAAGGCCCCCGTGGTGCTCGCCAAGGGGGAGAACCGTTTTGCGCACCGCATCAAGGAAATCGCCGCCCAGCACGGCGTGCCCATGGTTGAGAACAAGCCGGTCGCGCGCCTGCTGTTCTCCCTCGGTCAGGTGGGGCAGACAATTCCCACGGAGCTTTACCAGGCCGTGGCCTCGATCCTCGCCGTGGTCTACCGCACCCACCGCTACTATTTCCACCGGCTGAAGTCGCGTCGCTTCGAGGTCGCCGCCTGATCCCATGACTCCCGCGCCGCACAATTCCATCGCCCTGCTGCTCAAGCGCGCCGACCTGCTGCTGGCCGGCGGCCTGTTCAGCATCGTGCTGATGCTCGTGGTGCCGGTGCCGCCGTTCGTCATCGACGCGCTGCTGGCATTGAGCATCGGGTCCTCGCTGCTCGTGCTGCTGGCCATCCTCTACGTGAAGGATCCGCCGGAGTTCTCCGGCTTCCCCACGATCCTGCTGACGCTGACGCTGTTCCGCCTTGCGCTGAACATCAGCACGACCCGCCAGATCCTGGGCACCGGTTATGCCGGCCACATCATCGATTCGTTCGGCAAATTCGTCATCCAAGGCAACTACGTTGTCGGCGCGGTGGTGTTTCTGATCCTGGTCATCATCAATTTCGTCGTCATCACCAAGGGCGCGGGCCGCATCGCGGAGGTGAGCGCGCGTTTCACCCTCGATGCGCTGCCCGGCAAGCAGATGGCGATCGATGCCGAGTTGAACGCCGGCATCATCGACGAGGTCACCGCCACCACCCGCCGCGTGAAGGTCCAGAAGGAAGCCGATTTCTACGGCGCGATGGACGGCGCCTCCAAGTTCGTGCGCGGCGACGCCATTGCCGGCATCATCATCACCCTCGTCAACATCATTGGCGGCTTCGCCGTCGGCGTCATGCAGATGGGCCTTTCGCTCAGCGAGTCGCTGCAGAAATTCACGCTGCTCTCCATCGGTGACGGCCTGGTCTCGCAGATCCCCGCGCTCATCATCTCGGTCGGCGCCGGCATCCTGGTCACCCGCGCTTCGGACAACGGCAACCTCGGTTCGCAGATCGCCGGCCAGCTGATCCGTTACCCGCGCGCGCTCGGCCTGACCGCGGGCTGCCTGATGGTTTTCGGTCTCATGCCCGGCATGCCGTTGCTGCCCTTCCTCGGCCTCGCCGCGCTCGCGGGATTCGGCGCCAAGGTCCTCAAGGAACAGGAGGACTACACGCTGGCCCATGCCGCGGTTTCTCCCCGGGCTTCCGCCAAGGGTGCGCCGGCCAAGGCCGGGGAGGGGACGAACGCCCCCGCCGCCACGCCCGCCGGGGCGGAGGACGTGCGCAAGCTCATCGACGTCGACGTCTTTTCCATCGAGATCGGCTACGGCCTCCTCAGCCTGGCCGATGCCAAGGCCGGCGGCGATCTGCTGGCGCGGATCACGGGCGTCCGCAAGACCCTCGCCCGCGAGAAGGGCATCATCGTTCCGCCCATCTCGGTCCGCGACAACCTGGAGCTCGAGGCCAACGAGTATCGCTTCCTCCTGCGCGGCAAGCCGCTCATGCGCGGCCAGCTGACGCCCGGCCGCTGGATGGCGATGAATGTTTCCGGCAGCACCGTGCGCCTGCGCGGCATGCCGACCCGCGAACCCGTGTTCAATCTCGAGGCCACGTGGATCGACGAGACGGAGAAGAAGACCGCCGAGCTCAACGGTTACACCGTGGTCGATCCCTCCTCCGTGCTCATCACGCACCTGTCCGAGACCCTCAAGGGCTGCGCGCACCTGCTCGTCTCGCGGCAGGACGTGCAGTCGCTCGTCGATCACGTCAAGAACACGCACCCCACCCTGGTCGCCGAACTGCTGCCCGACCTCGTCAGCATCGGCATCATCCAGCGCGTGCTGCAGAACCTTCTGCGCGAGGGCGTGGCGATCGTCAACCTGCCGACCATCCTCGAGGGTATCGCCGACTTCGCCTCCCTGTCCAAGAACCCGGACGACCTCTCCGAACTCGTGCGCCGCCGCCTCGGGATTTATTTTGTGCCGGAATTCGAATGCCGGCCCGGCATCATCAAATCCCTTACGCTCGACCCGCGGCTGGAGCAGCTGCTCACCAGCAAGATTCACCGCACGGCGACCGACGTCGGCCTGTCCCTCGAACCCGTCATCGGCCGCCACTTGCTCGACGAATTCGGCCGCCGGACGGCGGAGATGGCCCAGAGCGGCCTGTCCGCGGTCCTCGTCGTCTCGGCGGATGCGCGCCTGCCCTTGAAAAGATTTTTCGAGCCGTCCTTCCCCCGGCTGGTCGTGCTCTCGTTCCAGGAACTGCCCGCCAGCACCGAAATTGAAAACGCCGGCATCGTGCCGCTGCCCGCGAGTCTCCTGCGCGCGGAAAGCCTCCCGGCCAAGGCCGCCGCCTGACCCCCATGAATTTGCTTACCCCTGATTCCGCCCCCGCCGCCGGCACCTGCTACCGGTTTGTCGTCGAGTCGGCCGAACAGGCCGCCACGCTGATCCGCGAGCGGCTCGGCGAGCAGGCCCGCGTGCTGTCGGTCCGCTCCGTCGCCGGTGACGGCTGGTGGCGCATGTTTTCGGCGCCAAAGCTGGAAGTGATCGCGCAGATCGAGCCACCGGCCGAAACCGCCGCACCCGCGGCCGAGGAAATCACGCCGGCCGAAACCGCGGCGGTGCTCGCCCCCGGCAGCCGCCGGCTCGCGCCCGACAGTTCCCGGACTTTGCCGGAACTCCTGCGTCGTTCCGGTTATTCGGAAAATGTGCTCAAACGCCTCGAGGCCGCGCCGGACTGGGCCGCCCTTTCCGCCGCGCCGCTGCACCGGGCCCTGGTCGAGGTCGGCCGTCAACTTTGCGCCCAGGTTGAATCGCGTCCCGCCCGCCCGGCGCTGAGCCGCGCCGCTTTTCTCGGCGCTCCCGGTGTCGGCCGCACCACCGCTCTCTGCAAATGGCTCGCGGCGGAAGTGTTCCGGCACGCCCGGCTCGGCCATGTGGTGACCGCCGAATTCGACCGGCCCAACTCGCCAGGCCCGTTGACCGTTTTTTGCGAGGCCCTCGGCGTGCCCGTGGCGCATTATCCCGCCAGCACCCAGCCGGCGGTGGCGGGCGGTTTTGTTTATTTCGACCTGCCCGGCCTGTCGCTGCGTTCGCCCGAGGACAACGCCAGCATCGCGGCGTTTCTGGAGCAGGAGCAGATCACCGAGCGCGTGCTCGTGCTGAATGCCGCCTATGAGCACACCGCGCTCCGCCGGGCTGCGGCCATCGGCCGCGAGCTGGGCGCCACGCATGTGATTTTCACCCACCTCGACGAGACCCCGCAGTGGGGCCGGCTCTGGGACTACCTGCTCGAGAGCGATCTCGAGCCGCTGTTCCTCTCCACCGGCCCTTCGCTCACCGGTGACTGCGAAGCGGAGGCCGCCCAGGCCCTCGCGCGCCGCACCCTGCCCGTCGCCGACTGATTTTCAACCCCATCCCCATCCCATGCGCTTTGTCTTTTTATCTGGAGGAGTCCTCGGTTTCGCGGTCGCCGCCGCGGCCAGCTGGCTCAACGACAGCGGTCCGAGCCGCCTGCTGCTGAACTCGGCCGTAGGCTGCCTCGCGGGCGCGCTGCTCTTTCGCTGGTTCTGGACCGTGCTGCTGCGCGGCCTGCGTGAAACGATTTTAATCCGGCAAAAGGCCGCCGCCGCGGCGCTCTCAGCTGGCAAACAACACTAACCCCCGCCCCTTGCCATGAACCTCGCTGTTCCCACCGCAGGCACGGATGCCGTCTCCGCCACTGCGTGGCGCGCCTACCAAGGCGTCAACCTGAGCGACCTCGACCAAAAGGAATTGATCGAACGCTATCTTCCCCTGGTCCGAAATGTAGTCGATCGGATCAAGCTCAACCTGCCGGCCCACATCGATGCCGACGATCTTTACAGCGTCGGCGTCACCGGCCTCATCGCCGCCGTCCGCAAATACGACCCCGAGCAGGGCAGCACCTTCGCCGCCTATGCCACGGTGCGCATCCGCGGGGCGATCCTGGACGAGCTGCGCCGGATGGACTGGTGCCCGCGCCGCGCCCGCGCCCGCGCCCGCAAGATGAAGGAGGCGATCAACGTCCTGGAACAGAAGCTGGGCCGCGTCGCCAAGGAGGAGGAGATCCGCGCGGACCTCGGTCTGAGCGAAAAGGAATTCGCCAAGTGGCTGGAGGATTCCAAGCCGGTGACTTTCATCGCCATCGACCAGCGCTCCGAAATGGAGGATTCCGAGGGGGCTTCCCTGCATGAACTGCTGGCGGATGAGACAGATGTGACGGGCCGCGACA